>CAYUGW010000020.1:0-10981 GCA_964444245.1 uncultured Blastocatellaceae bacterium
CAAATGTCCGGCAATTTTCAAGCCGCCGAACAGATTTTGCGGGAAATCTTAAAACAAATGCCGGATAATCCGATTGCTCTGAATAATCTCGGTTATTTTCTGCTCGAACGCGACGAGCGCATCAATGAAGCACTGGAAATGATTCAAAAAGCGGTTGATATTTCGCCGAACAACCCTTCTTTTTTAGACAGTTTGGGCTGGGCTTATTTCAAATTAAATAAATTCGATGAAGCTGAAAAATACTTGAAAAGCGCGGCGCGGCTCGATTCTTCGTCGGCGACGATTCTCGAACATCTCGGCGATGTTTATCAAAAACAGGGAAAAACCGAACTTGCCAGAACAACCTGGCAAAAAGCTCTGAAAATTTCTTCGGATATTGACGGAACGAATCGGCTGAAAACAAAATTAGAACAAAAAAGTACGAAATAATTTTTTTAATTTCAAAACTTTTTTACATGAAAGAAGGATCTGAACGAGAAATTTTTTAATTTTTCAGATTCCTTTTTTTGTTTGGTTTGAATAACTTAAGCTCAAACAAAAGACATTGTTAAAACACTTGTAAAAATATTCAACATTTTTTATGTTTTTTATGGAAAATATAATTAATTAAGTGTATGCTATTAAAGAGGCAAAAAACTCGTAAAGAGTTAAGCCGAATTTAAAATAAATAAACCTTGACCGACAATGGCAACTCCGTAGTGATGCGGCGACGCAAAATCGTGAATCTCGAATTTTATTTGAGATGGTCAGATTTCCGAAGTGAGGTTACAATGAAGCTATTTCCCATTCTTAAGGGTGCAATTACCCTTTCAATATTACTACTACTTTCACAAACAAGTTTCGCACAATTAAACGAAAACTTTAATCAACACACAATCAACTTTAACACGGGTTCAGAAAACATCGGTTCGAAATTAAGTATCAGACCGAGAATTGTCCAACCCTCAACCGAAGGTGTGAAACCTGCAATTGAAGCTCCGAAACCGGAGAACAAAGCAGTTTCAACTTTCGATTTGGAACGTCAAGCCTTCGAACTGTTAAATCAAAGAAGAATTGAAAACGGACTTCAACCCGTTATCTGGAGCGATGATGTTGCCAGAGTTGCCAGAATTCACTCACAGAATATGGCAAAGAACAATTTTTTCAGTCATCAGGGTCTTGACGGTTTAATGGTTGATAAACGGGCAGATGCTTTCGGTCTGAAAAACTGGCGCAGAATCGGAGAAAATATCGCATATAATCGCGGATATGCCAATCCGGTCGAATTTGCGGTTTTGCGTTGGATGCAATCGGACTCGCACAGAGAAAACCTTCTGTCTAATAAATGGAAGGAATCCGGTGTCGGCGTGGCGATTGCTCCGGACGGCAAAACCTATTATTTCACGCAGGTTTTTATGTTGAGAAAATAGGCTGGAAAACACCACATATTGTTTCAATAGCTGTAAAGTCTCAAATTGAAACCTCAACTTAAGACTTTTCAAATCTCAAAATAACTAAATCTAAAATGAACTTAATCTGCCGATTTTTTAATAAATCGGTGAATGGATGAACGTGTTTTTTGCTTCATCCATTTGTTTTTTTTGGTATGCTTATTTTCGATGCCAAACGATACTTTTTCACTTCCGTCATTTGCCAAGATAAATTGGATTTTGCGGATAAAAGGAAAACGCACTGACGGTTTTCACGAGTTATGCACGGTTTTCCAGACGGTTTCGCTGCGGGACCGCCTTGATTTTTCCGAAAATGAAGATTTGGTTTTAACCTGCACAGAAAAGAATATTCCGACCGGCGAGAATAATTTGATTATCCGCGCCGGTCGGAGTTTGCAGGAGAAATTCGCCATAAAAACAGGCGCAAAAATTCATCTCGAAAAACGTATTCCGGCACCGGGCGGTCTCGGCGGCGGTTCTTCAAATGCAGCGGTTGCCTTGATCGGTCTGGCAAGGCTTTGGAAATTGCCGGTTAATTTTGATGAATTATGCGAAATCGGACAAAATCTCGGTTCGGATGTGCCGTTTTTCTTCTGCGGCGGAACGGCAATCGGAATGGGGCGCGGAACGGAAATTCTGCCGATAGATGATTTCGACGAAAAATATATTTTAATAGTTACGCCGGAAGTTGCCGTACCGACCGCCAAAGCCTTTGCGCTAATAGACGCGCCGCGCTTGACAAATTCCGGCTCAAAAAGTATTCTTCAAATTTGCCGTTCCGAAGCTATGGCATTGAATTTACGGCAATCAGGCTTAGTAAATGATTTTGAAACTGCAGTATTTAAGATCGAACCTGAAATAAAGCGCGTAAAGGAAAAGTTTTTTGAATTGGAAGCAAAACACGCACAAATGTCCGGCAGCGGCTCAAGCGTTTTTGCAGTCTTTGAAAGTAAAGAGAAACTTCAAACTGCTTTCAACGCTTTAAGGGTTGAGAAACGCTGGCGAAAATATCGGGTTAAAACCGTTTCGCGCGAAAGTTATCGGCAAGCATTGAATTTGAGTTGAAAGTTTGCTTCATTAAAACAATTTTTATTGGGGCGTAGCCAAGTGGTAAGGCACCTGGTTTTGGTCCAGGCATGCGTAGGTTCGAATCCTTCCGCCCCAGCATTTTTTAGTAAAAACCGGACGGGCAACTTTGTTTCAATTCAATGTTGCTCGTCATTTATTTGTATCTGCAAGACAAATGAGCGTAACGGGAAATATCAAGATTTTTTCAGGCAATGCACACGAAGCACTTGCCGGGGAAATTTGCCAATATCTGAGCTGCGATCTCGGTCGCGCCAGCACCGGAAGATTTTCCGACGGCGAATTTAATTTTCAGATCGGAGAAAACGCCCGCGGCGCGGATGTTTTCATCATTCAGCCGACTTGTCCGCCGACCGATCAGAATTTAATGGAGCTGCTGATTATGCTCGACGCTTTTCGGCGGGCTTCGGCAGAAAGAGTGACGGCGGTTATTCCGTATTTCGGTTATGCGCGCTCCGATAAAAAAGATCGTCCGCGAGTTCCGATTACGTCGAAACTGATTGCCAATTTGATTGCCAAAGCCGGAGCGCAGAGAGTTTTGACGATCGATCTGCACGCTTCGCAAATTCAGGGATTTTTCGATATTCCGGTTGATCATCTTTTTGCCGCGCCGGTAATTGTCAATTATTTTCAGGAAAATCCGATTGAAAATTTAATCGTCGTCGCGCCCGACACGGGCGGAGCGGAACGCGCACGCGCCTACGCGAAAAGATTAAATACGGGACTTGCGCTCTGCGATAAACGACGCGAAAAGGCAAATGTTGCCGAAGTAATGAATGTCGTCGGCGATGTCGAAGGCAAAAATTGTTTGATAATTGACGATATGTGCGATACCGGCGGCACGATTTGCAAGGTTGCCGACGCGCTTTATGCCAACGGCGCGAACGAAATTTATGCCTGTTTTACGCACGCCGTATTTTCAGGCAGAGCGATTGAAAATTTGAGCGCATCGCATTTAAAGAAAATTATCGTTACCAATACGATTCCGCTTTGCGATAAGGGAAAACCGCTTCAGGATGAAGGACGGATCGAGGTTTTGAGTGTTGCAAAACTTCTCGCATCGGGAATCAAATCCATTCACGATGAAACGAGCGTTTCGTCTTTGTTTATTTAAGTTTTCAAAAAAAAGGTCAAAAGATATGGCAGATAAAGTTGTAGTAAAAGCACAAAAAAGAGAAACACGCGGCAAAAACGATGCGCGTCGGCTTCGCAGTGCCGGAAAACTTCCGGTTATAGTTTATGGCGGCGATATTGAAAATGCCGCCGTGACGGTTGATTTAGCCGATTTAGCAGCGATTTTGCGCTCGGATTCGGGACAAAATACCGTTTTTTCATTGGATGTCGAAGGTGTCGGCGCGAGCGATGTAATGTTTCACGACCGTCAGATCGATCCGCTGAAAGGTCGCCTTATGCACGCCGATTTGCGCCGGATCAAGCGCGGCGAAAAAATCGAAGTAACGGTTTCGGTTAATCTGGTCGGCGAACCCGAAACAATGCAGGAGGGCGGAGTTTTAACACAGCAATTGCGCGAAGTCAAGATTTTCTGCACGCCGGGCAATATTCCCGAATCAATTGACGTTGACGTAACGAAATTGGAAATGAACGAATCAATTCACGTTTCCGATCTGAAAGTTGAAGAAGGTGTTGAAATTCACGAAGATATGGAGGCGCTTGTCGCTTCGTTCGTGTTTGTCAAAGAACCCGAACTCGAACCGACACCTGAAGAAGAATTGACCGAACCGGAAATTGTCGGTGAAGAAGGTGAAGGCGATAAACCGGGTGCAGTCGAAGATGAAGGCGATGTTGAAAAGCCGTAATTGTTTTCAGAACTTGCGGCGAATTGGTTTGAGAAATTTATGGATTCGCTGTCTGAAAAAAATTGGCTGATCGTCGGTTTGGGAAATCCGGGCGAACGCTTTGCGAAAACGCGCCACAATCTCGGCTTTATGCTGATTGATCTCTTGGCGCGTGAAGCGCAAACGCAGGTCAAGCGCGAAGAATGCCGCGCTCTTATCGGGCGTGCGGAAATTGAAAACAATTGGACGGAACTCGTTAAGCCGCAGACCTTTATGAATTTAAGCGGCGAATCGGTTTCGTGTCTTTTGAAAAAAGAAAACCGCACGGCGGAAAAGCTGATCGTTATAGTTGACGATCTGGCTCTGCCTCTGGGAACGATCCGGCTTCGATCGAAAGGTTCGGAAGGCGGACACAACGGTTTGAAATCAATGACCGCTTGTTTGAAAACGCAGGATTATATTCGGCTCAGAATCGGGATTAAACCCGATCATCCGATCAGCGACACATCGCGTTTTGTTCTGGATAATTTTTCAAAAACGGAATTTGAAACGATTGAAAAAGTTTTAGACCAGAGCGCACAAGCCATTCGCACCGTTTTGTCGGACGGAATCGAACAAGCGATGGCAAATTTTAATTAAAGATTTGGAAATGTGATAAATCAAAAATCGCAAATCAAAAATCTAAAATAACAAAAAACCTTCTTGCTTCATTAAATATTAGTGAGGCTTGAAAGCCAAAAGGAGGAAAAACATTGGCAAATAGAGTATATGAAGTGATGTATATCGCCGAGCCGGGAACGGCGGACGAAACGGTCACTCAATTAAACGAAGCAATCGAAAAATTGGTTACGGACAACGGCGGCGAAATCGTCAAAACCGAAGTCATGGGAGTTCGCCGGCTTGCTTATCCGATTCAGAAGCATACCGACGGTTATTACGTGCTTTTTGAAATCGAAGGTTCGGGACAGGAAATCGCCGAACTCGAACGAAGAATGCGCGTCAACGATTTGATTATGCGGTATCTGACGGTCAGAGTTGACGAAGAACGCAAAACCGCCCAAAAACTTACCGATAAACGCGAAAAGAAAAGAAAAAGAGTCAGCGATCTGATGAGAAGCAAGGGTTCGCAAGAATTCCAAACCGAAGAAGATCAAGAAGGAGGCGACGACGAATAACATGGAAAGAAAGAAACCTGTAAGAAGAGATGATGACGACGAGGATAAAATCGGTTTTGACGGTGATGACGAGAAATCGCTGAGACCGCAGAGACGTTTTCAACGCCGCCGCCAGACGATGTTCGTCCCCGACTATATCGATTGGAAGGACGTTGATTATCTGAAGCGTTTTATCCCCGAACGCGGCAAGATTTTGCCGCGAAGAATTTCGGGAGTTACCGCCAAAGATCAACGCCGGATTGCGCGGGCGATCAAACGCGCCAGAACAATGGCTTTGCTGCCGTATGTCGCAGACTAGGAAAAAGGAGAAATTTATTTATGGCAACAATCAACATTTTATTACGCGAAGATATTGACACTTTGGGCGGACGCGGCGAAATCGTCAAGGTTAAATCAGGATTTGCGAGAAATTACCTGCTGCCGCGCGGTCTGGCAACTCTGGCAACCAAAGGAAATATCAAACAGGTTGAACAGGAACGCACTTTTTTACTAAAAAAAGCGTCGCACGAAAAATCAACCGCCGAACTGCAATCCGAGCAAATGAAGGACATTACGCTCGAATTCGAACGAAAAGCAGGCGAAACCGGAACGCTTTTCGGTTCTGTAACTTCGATTGATATTACGGAAGCTCTCAACGCCAAAGGTTATGAAATTGACCGGCGAAAGGTGAATCTGAAAGACCCGATCAAGGAAACCGGTGAATATACGGTCAGCGTCAAACTGCACCGCGAAGTTACACTGGAAATTCCCGTAAAGGTCACAGCCGAAGGCGCGGTCGAAGCAATCGATACAAAATCGGACAATTCAGCCGAAGTTGTTGAGGACGTAAACGCTTCCGACGAAGAAGAATAAAACGCCGAACAAAAAGGGAAATTTTTACAAAGATTTCTTTGTCTGTTTTCCCAATTTGTAGTAGCATCAAAAGACTGCGAGTTTTAATTTAACTTGCAGTCTTTTTTGTCTAAAAAAATCATAAAATTCACTTTTTTTTTAGGAAAATCCTTGATATTTCTTAAGTGTTTTTGTTTTCATAAAGATATATGGCAACACCGAACCCGGAATTTGAGCGCGAACAATTTTTGAATAAGCCTTTGCCGTCGAGCGTCGAGAGCGAACGCGCCCTGCTCGGAGCGGTTTTGCTCGATAATCAACTATTTACGCAAGCCGCCGAGGTTTTAACGCCCGAAGATTTTTATTCGCCGCTTCATCGCCGCGTCTTTAAAGCGATGACCGCACTGTTTGAAGCGAGTCAGAAAATCGATCCGATTCTAATCGGCGAAGAACTCAAAAAAGACGGTTCGATTGATTCATTCGGCGGTGTTGCCACAATTACAAATCTGACTTTCGGCTTGCCGCATTTTTCCGACATACAGGATTATGTCAGAGTCGTTAAAGATAAATCCATCACGCGGAATTTAATTAAAGTTTGTAATCAAATTACGGCGGAAGCCCTTGCCGAAGAAGACGATGCCGAAGTTATTTTAGACAGTGCCGAACAGATGATTTTCGCACTTGCCGACGAGAAAACGCGGCAGGGTTTCGCTCACGTTCGTCCCGTCGCCGAAGAGGTTCTGGCAAAAGTCCAGGAATTTGCCAAACGCGATTCCCACGCTCTGACCGGACTTGCAACCGGTTTCCGCGAACTCGACGAAATGACTTCCGGGTTGCAGAAATCCGATCTGATTATCGTTGCGGCGCGTCCGTCAATGGGGAAATGTCTAGTTGCAAATGCTGAAATAGTTGAAGATAACGGAACCATTTCGACGATCGAAGAAATTTACAGACGAAAAAAAGCAAAACTTTTTACGCTCGAAGAAAATTTTAAATTTAAACTAACCGACGCTAGCGATTTTATTGACGACGGAATCAAGCCGGTTTTTCGAGTTGAAACCAGACTCGGCAGAAAAATTGAAACAACAATTACTCATCCGTATTTGACATTTCACGGATGGAAACCATTAAAGGAACTGAAGGTTGGCGATAAAATTGCTGTTCCTCGTGTTTTGAATGTTTTCGGCAAAGATGAAATGCGCGATTGCGAAATAAAAATTCTCGCATATCTACTTGGCGACGGTTGTTTGACCAAAACTTGTCCCGAATTTACTTCGGAAAATAAAGCGATTCAGGAGGATTTTAGACTTTCTGTTAAAGAATTCGGCGGTGTTGAAGCCGTCCAGTCAAACACGAATGATCGTGCTTTTTCTTTCAGAATCCGCAAAACCGAAAAAACTGAGAACAGAAAAAATCCTCTGCGAAAATGGTTGGAAGATTTAGAAATTTACGGCTGCAATTCGCACGCGAAATTTATTCCGAAGGAAGTTTTTACGCTGAAAAAAGAACTGCTCTCATTATTTATTAACCGTCTTTTTTCAACCGAAGGTTGGGCAAGTGTTCTTTCGAGCGGTCAGGTACAGCTCGGTTTTGGCTCGGTCAGCGAGAAAATGATCCGGCAAGTTCAGCATTTGCTTTTGCGTTTCGGAATTATTTCCAAATTAAAAAAACGCCGGATAAAATATAAAGATTCAAGAAATCCGGCTTGGCAAATAGATATTACCGATGCGGTTTCGATCAAAACATTTATTACCGAAATCGGTGTATTCGGTAAGGAAACCGCGTTGAATCTGGCTTTAGAAAAACTCGAAAATAAGAATTATCAAACCAACAAAGATTTAATACCGCTCGAAGTTTGGGAACATCTTTCGGTTTCTAAAGGCGCGGAGTCCTGGTCTTCTCTGGCGCGTCGTGCCGATATTAAAGGACATACGAATATCCACGTCGGCAAACGTGCGCCGACGCGGGACAGATTGGCGAAGTTTGCGTATTGTCTGGACGATAAATATCTGCAAAATCTTTCGGAAAGCGAGATTTATTGGGACGAGATCGTTTCAATCGAATTTTCGGGAAACAAGCAGGTTTATGATCTGACGATTCCCGAAACGCATAATTTTGTCGCCAACGATATTTGCGTACACAATACCGCGCTTTGTTTAACAGTAGCGCAAAACGCTGCAATTATTGAAAAAGCGGTGGTTGCGGTTTTTTCGCTCGAAATGTCGAAAGAGCAATTGGTGATGCGTATGCTCAGTTCGGAAGCGCGAGTTGACGCGCACCGTTTTCGCACAGGGCATCTGATACGCGATGAATGGGGCAGACTCGCCGAAGCCATCGGGACGCTTTCGGAAGCGAAGATTTTTGTTGACGACACGCCCGGAATTACCGTTTTGCAAATGCGCGCCAAAGCGCGCCGTCTCGCGGCGGAACAAAAACAACTCGATCTGATCGTGATTGATTATATGCAGCTGATGTCTGGTTCGGGACGCACCGAATCGCGCCAGCAGGAAGTTTCGAAAATTTCGCGAGAATTAAAAGGCTTGGCAAAGGAATTACAAGTTCCCGTAATTGCTCTTTCCCAGCTTTCCCGCGCTCCCGAAGCGAGAAATCCGCCGCGCCCGATGTTATCCGATTTGAGAGAATCGGGTTGTCTGGCGGGCGAAAGTTTGATTACTTTGGCTGATACGGGCGAACGTGTTCAGATCAAAGATTTAGTCGGGAAAAAAGGTTTTCGTGTTTGGTCTTTGAACGAAAAAACCTGGGGATTGGAAAAAGGAGTTGTTACAAACGCTTTTTCGACCGGAATAAAACCCGTCTTCAAATTGAAAACACGGCTCGGAAGGGAAATCCGCGCAACCGGAAATCATAAATTTTATACGCTTAACGGCTGGAAACGCCTCGATCAAATACAGATCGGCGAACGGCTTGCCCTGCCGCGTGAAATTAAAAATCACACGAAACAAACAATGAGCAACGAAGAACTCGCTCTGCTTGCTCATCTGATCGGCGACGGCTGCACTCTGCCGAGACATTCGATTCAATATACGACACGCGAAAAGGATTTGGCGGAAATTGTCGCCAAACTCGGATCGGAAGTTTTCGGCAGCGAAATCGCGCCGAAAATAAAACAGGAACGAACATGGTTTCAGGTTTATTTAGCTTCAACGCGCCATCACACACATAGTGTCAGAAGCGCAGTTGCCGAATGGCTAGATGATTTGAATGTTTGGGGTTTGCGTTCACACGAAAAATTCGTGCCGGAAAAGGTTTTTGCTCAACCGAAAGAGGCAATCGCGCTTTTCCTGCGACATCTTTGGGCGACCGACGGTTGTATTTGGGTAAATGAAAAAAGTAATCATCATCCGGGTATCTATTATGCTTCAAGCAGCAGAAAATTGGCGGAAGATGTAATGTTTCTTCTTTTAAGACTTGGTATAAATGCAAGAATCAGACAGATTTCTCAAGCCGGAAAAGGTAAGGATCAATTTCACACCATTGTAAGCGGAAAAGATGATATTGAAAAATTTATTGAAATAATTCAAGCTGTCGGCAATTATAAAAAAGAATCTTTGGAAAAGGTTAAAAAGTTTATAAATAACACGGTTGCTAACACAAATCGAGATGTCATTCCCAAAGAAGTTTGGCAACAATTTATTTTACCAATGATGAAAGAACAATCTATTTACGGCAGAAAACTTGCCGAGAAAATAGATATGAAGTATAACGGCACGAGACTCTATAAGCAAAATCTTGGTAGAAACAGGGCTTTGAAAATCGGAAAGGCAATTAAATTTGATAATTTAATTAAATTGGCACAAAGCGATTTGTTTTGGGATCAAATAGTTTCAATCGAACTTGATGGAGAAACAGAGGTCTTTGATCTGACTGTTGATGAGTTCGCAAATTTTGAATCTAATGGACTTATCGTCCATAACAGTATCGAGCAAGACGCCGACGTAGTGGCATTTATCTACCGCGAGGAATATTACAAACCGGGCGAAGAAAATGCAGGTGTTGCCGAGCTTTTGATCTCGAAACAGAGAAACGGTCCGGTCGGAACTGTGAAACTGGCATTTTTAAAGGAATTTACGAGATTCGAGAATTATTACGGCGGATGATGGCATTTTTGATTTTTGATTTTTGATTTGCGATTGAAAAATCATTTAAAACACGAAAATATGAGTGAAGATTTGCGGTTTCCGATTGGTGAATTTGATAAAAACATTGAAATTACACCTGAATTGAAAGAGAAGTTTTTGAATGATATTGCCGAATTGCCGCGCCTTGTCCGAGATGCGGTCGAAGGTCTGTCTGACGCGCAACTCGACACGCCTTATCGTCCCGAAGGTTGGACGGTTCGACAAGTCGTGCATCACATTCCGGACAGTCATTTAAATTCTTATATTCGCTTCAAATGGGCTTTGACGGAAGACGCGCCCGTCATAAAGGCTTATTTTGAAGAGCGTTGGGCGGAATTGGGCGACAGCCGGATGCCGGTTGAAAATTCTTTGGATTTGATCGAAAAACTTCATTTTCGCTGGGTTAAACTTTTAAAATCTATGACGGACGAAGATTTTAAAAGAAAACTTCGACATCCCGATTCGGGCGAATGGACTTTGCTTCAAATGCTCGCTTTGTATTCGTGGCACGGCAGACATCACAC
>CAYUGW010000020.1:11081-17556 GCA_964444245.1 uncultured Blastocatellaceae bacterium
AAAATCTAAAATCCAAAATCAAATAAAACATTTAACTTATTCGGAATTTTTGATATAAGTTTATAAATCTTTTCAAACGAGAGAAAAAAATGTCCGAAATTAAATTGCAGAATCGTCTGATTTCTTTAGATGTTTTCCGCGGAATTACCATCGCGGGAATGATTATGGTCAACAATCCTGGAAGCTGGAGCGCGATTTATTCGCCGCTGGCGCACGCCGATTGGCACGGTTGGACTCCGACCGATTTTATTTTTCCGTTTTTTCTGTTTATCGTCGGCATCGCCATTCCGATTGCTTTGGGCAAAAAAGTCGAAACCGGCGGCGTTACAAAAGATGTTTATCTGAAGATTTTCAGGCGGGCGGCGTTGATTTTTTTGATCGGACTTTTTCTGCACGCGATGCCGTTTTTTGAGTTTTCGACCTTGAGAATTCCCGGCGTTTTGCAGCGAATCGCCGTTTGTTATCTGATCGCTTCGCTGATTTTTCTCCATACAAATTGGAAACAGCAAACAATTATCGGTGTTGCGATGCTTTTTATTTACTGGATTTTGATGACGACAATTCCGGTTCCGGGCTGCGACATTACTTCGATAAACGACAAAGCCTGCAACCTGTCGGCGTATTTAGACCGCACAATTCTCGGTTTGGATCATATCTGGAAACAGGGAAAAGTTTATGATCCCGAAGGAATTTTAAGCACGATTCCGGCGATTGTGACAACGATGTCGGGAATTTTAACCGGAACGTGGCTGAAATCGAAGCGGGAAAATCTCGACAAAGTGAGCGGAATTCTATTTTTCGGCATCGTTTTAGTCGCTTTGGGCTGGGCTTGGAATTTCTTTTTCCCGATAAATAAATCTCTCTGGACGAGTTCATATGTTTTATTTACGAGCGGCATGGCACTTTGTTTTCTCGGATTCTGCTACTGGCTGATTGATATAAAAGGTTTTACGAAATGGACAAAACCGTTCGTGATCTTCGGCGTAAACGCACTCGCGCTTTATGTTTTTTCGGGAATCGTTTCAAAATTGATTGATATTATTAAAGTTACGGGCGCGGACGGAAACCCGATTGCTTTGAAATCGTGGATTTTCCAAAATATCTTTTTGCAAATCGCTTCGCCGATCAATGCTTCGCTGATGTTTGCCGTGATATATATTTTAATCTGGCTTTTCTTTATGTGGCTTTTGTATCGCAAGGAGATTTATATCAAGGTTTAAAAAAGCCGGGAGCGCAGGCATCTTGCCTGCTGAGCGCGTGAGCGCGAAAAAGCCTTTGTTGACAATAAACTTGATTTTATTCAAACGTTTTTTCGTCCTTTCGGACTCAGCAGGCAAGATGCCTGCGCTCCCGGGTTTTAGTATTTAATTTATCTCGAAATTCTTGATTTCTGCTGCCAATTGCCGTTCTTTTTGTTCCTTTTCAATATTCAGATTTTTTCTTTCCTTGTTGATTTCCTGCAAACGCGTTTCTTGCTCGCCTGCAATTGAAACATAACGCGATATCAGTTGTTTCGCTTCCGAAGTTTTTGCCAGAGCCTCGATATTTTCCCGCAGACGTTTCTGATCCTGCGAGATTTCTTCGATTTCCTTGTCCAATTTTTTGAGTTTTTCGTCCGATTGAAAAATCTCGGTTCGCAGTTCGATAAGTTTTGCTAATTTTGAACGCGTCGCGTCATCAATATAACGGCGCGAAATGAATAGATCCAAATCCTTAAAAGTGATCGAGGCGAGGCGATAACTATCCTTCAAACCTTGATTTTCCGTCACAATTAAATCCCGGCGTTCAAAAGGCGGAAGTTCTACGCGGAAACGATAGAAATTCGGCGTGATTTCATCGGGTTTCGGCGTAGAATCGGAAAGTTTCCAGCCATCCGTAATCGGGTGTTCGATATAGACATATTTTAATTTATCGGTTTGATTTTGAAGCTGATAGATTTTCTTATCGGTCTTAAAATAATGAACTTCAAACGCGCCTTCGACCGCTTTGACGAGTTTTGCAGGTTCGCGGTCTTCTTCCTGTTTGACATTTATCAATGTTCCAAGATCGAGCGCGAACGAAATCAAGCGATTTTCGCGCGGTTTCAATCGTTCCATCAGAGCCTCGCCGGCATAAGCGTTGCTGTCGACAATCGTCATCGAACCGCCTTCAAAGGTGAGCGGAGTCGTATTTGTCAGCAATATTCCGCTCATCGGTCGCGGCGTTGTTCCTTCTTCGGAATCTTCCGGTTCGCGGAAAATCGAAACTCTTTCGCCTTCCATTTTCGTCTGAATGATCGGAATCAAAGCCGAACGATTTTCCGGCACGGAAACGGCTTGTTCGATGCGATATTCAAACAAATCGCCGAACTGCGCCCCGATTGCCGCCGTTTGAACACCGGAATCTTCATTCAACAAAGCTTCGCTCAAAGAAGTTGTCACGGCTTGCGGCGGCGGCGGCGGAATATTTCCTCTGCCAAATCCGTCCCCAGTTCCCCTTCCAGAACCTGAGCCGAATCCGCTTCCTGATCCTCTTCCTAAACTAAATGTCGGATCATAAAGCTGCGGCTCGAGATTCAAATCTTCGGGAATCGGCACGACCGGACGATAGCGATAGAGCGGTTTTTGCAGATTTTGAATAAATGAAACAGGCGAACCGGAAACGAGCGAAAGTTGGACATTTTCCCAATTTTCGTCCGATACATTATCAACAATCGCCCAGCCTTGAAAAAACGGTTTGCCCTGTTCGTCAAGAACGACGCGGTAAGTCGTTTTCCAGATCGGCGCGGCGATTGTGTAGGAAACAATCATTTCGCGCTGTCCTGCGCCTTCCGATGTAACCGTAATCGTCTTTGCATCGCGCCGCCGCGCTTGTGAAACTGCAGTTTTGAATTCATTTATATCTTTTCGAGTTTCTTCGTCAAGAATTTTTACCGAGCGCACTTCACCCAGATCAAAACTCGAAATTTCGCCCGCATCCGAAGCGATCACAAGAAAATGCAAAACGCTTGCCGCCTTGTCTTTTTCGGCGGAAAGCGTTCTTTTTTCAACCGTCAAGATCGAACCTGAAGATGTTCCTTTAGTTGAAGTTACAAGCACATTTGCGCCTTGCAGTTGCGATAAAACTTCGGCGATTCCGCCTTCGTTCTCGTCAGAATTTTCGGTTTTCGAATCAACCGAAAAGGGAATTTCGGAAGTTTGCGCCGTTACGGGCTGCGAAGAATTATATGAAACCGAGCCGATTTTCCCCTTGCCCAAATCCAAAACGATCATAGATTTCAAGACATCGTCAACCTGCGATTGTTTGAACGAAAGATTGACTTCCGCATTTCCCGAAACAAACCCGCGCCGCTCGATATAAGCCACGCCGTTTGAATAAAGAATTACGCGCCTGATCGGTAAACTGTGCGAATTATCTGTTGATTTTATTTGATTTACAAATGTTTTTTGAACTCTTTGCGGTGAATTTCGCGTTTGGGCAAAAGCTGAAAACGAACACACGAATAGCGCGACGAGAATTAATAATTTCCTCATAAAATTTCCTCTTTAAGTTTTGAGATTAAATACCGATTTGTAAAAAATGTTCCAAGCTAAAAGATGAGACGAGTTGCGCGATAGGTTGTATCGGTGTGAATTTATTTAGAAAATGAAAACAGCAGTCAGACCTTTTAATGAAAAAATCCGACTGCCATTTGTTCTTTAAATCTAACTAATTTTCAGCCTTTTTGCTGTCTTCCTCTTTCTTAAAAGTTTCGAGCTGGGTTTTATATTCTTTGCAATATTTCGCCATTTTTTCGGGATCACCTTTATTGTCCTCAATACTTTTTCTGATAGCTTCGCGGTACCGATTGATAATAAATTCCCGTGTGGCTTTTGCCATAAACCCATCATCTTTAGAACTAATTAATTCTGAAAAGTAAGCAGTCAATTCATCGCATTCGGGAACGCCTGTTTTTTCAACAATTACGGAGTCGATTCCGTTATCGGAAGTTGATTTTCCTTCGGTTTTTGAATCACCCGTTTTCGAAGATTCGCTGCTTCCACCGAACGGACTAATCCAACCGCAACCCAAAACCACGACTAACATCATTGCAAAAACGACGCATAAAACAATTTTATTTTTCATTTTACCTCTTTATTTAAAACTAAGTAGAATTTAAGCAGATTTGACGAATAATCAAGTTTGACTATTGTAAAAAGTATAAACACTTATCAGAAAACGTCAATTTACAAGATATGTTTTGTGATTTTTCGGAAAACTCCGCTAAAAACAAATCCACCGGAAAAATTCAAATCCCGACCGCACTAAGGTTTAATTCCGGTCTTTGTTTTTCGACTCTTTCCAGATGCCACGCGCTTTTGAAAACCAGAACCGGGCGATCAAAACGGTCGCGGTAAATGTCTGTTTCGTATAATTCTTCGCCGTTATTCAGTGCGTCCCAACCGGCACCGACCCAACGCGCCGATTTATACGGCAGAGTTTCCAGCCGCGTTTCCACGCCGTATTCCGTTCTCAGGCGATATTGCGCGACCTCGAACTGCAGTTCGCCGACCGCCGCCAAAACGGGTTCCTGCGATGCGCCGCCTCTCTCAGGATAGAGAATCTGCACCGCGCCTTCTTGTTCCAATTGAGCAACGCCTTTTTGGAATTTTTTGGCGAGCGAAGTGTTCGGATTTCTCAGCCGCGCAAAAAGTTCGGGCGAAAATGAAGGGATCGGCGGATAGACTAATTTTTTGCCAGTGTAAATCGTGTCGCCGATGGCAAACGCGCCCGGATTATTCAGCCCGATGACATCGCCCGGAAAGGCTTCGTTCATTGATTCGCGCTCACGTGCAAAAACCTTTTGCGGACGCGTCAGGCGGACTTTTTTCCCCGTACGGGCGTTCGTAACGGTCATATCTTTTTCAAACTGACCGGAGCAGACGCGGATAAATGCCAGACAATCACGGTGGCGCGGATCCATATTCGCCTGCAATTTAAAGACAAAACCGCTGAACTCGGCATAATTCGGCGCGATCTCGCCGATGCTGCTTTCATGACTGCCGGGCGCGGCGGAAAATTGCAGAAATGCTTCGAGAAAAGGCTCGACTCCGAAATTTGTCATCGCGCTGCCGAAGAAAACGGGCGAAGTTTTGCCGCTCAAGATCGCCGCTTTGTCGAGCGACGCGCCAGCACCGTCTAATATCTCTAGATCGTCTTTTAATTGATTCAGGGCTTTTTCGCCGAGAACCGCTTCGATCTCGGGATCGGCGAGCGAAATAATCCGCTCTTTTGCCTGTTTTTGCCCGCGCGGATTGCGTTCGTAAAGGTGTATGTTTCCGGTCAAACGGTTATAAATCCCGCGAAAAGTATCGCCTTCGCCGATTGCCCAATTTACGGCATAAACGCTCAGACCGAGTTCCTGTTCGATCTCGTCAATCAATTCCAGAGAATCGCGGCTCGGGCGATCCAGTTTGTTGATAAACGTAAAGATCGGAATATCGCGCAAACGACAGACTTCAAAGAGTTTGCGCGTCTGCGTTTCCAGTCCCTTCGCCGCATCGACAAGCATCACGGCATTATCTGCCGCTGTTAAGGTTCGATATGTGTCCTCGCTGAAATCGTGGTGACCGGGCGTATCGAGCAGATTCAGATGAAATTTATTATATTCAAACTGCAAAACGGTCGAAGTGATCGAAATTCCGCGCTGTTGCTCTAACGCCATCCAATCTGACGTTGCGGCGCGTTCGGCGCGGCGGTTTTTGACCGCTCCCGCTTCCTGAATCGCTCCGCCGTAAAGCAGAAGTTTTTCCGTCAGAGTAGTTTTTCCCGCGTCAGGATGCGAGATAATCGCAAATGTGCGGCGGCGTTCGATTGCCGATTTCAAATTAACTGTTGGTTCGTTCATAAATTTATTTTCTGAGGCGAAATATGTGTGATTTCAAATTTCAGATTTCAGATTTCAAATTAAAGAAAGTCTGATTATTCAATAATTTAGTAAAAATTTACTGCATATTTTGGAAAGATTAAGTAATCTGTAAATTAAATTTTCCAGTGTTTGGAGTCCCACTTTCTGGCGGTTTTTTCCGCCGCGCTTCGAAGCGCGGATGCCGCGGGAAAAAGGGACTCCAAACTTTTTTCAAACGCCTTAAAGTTTAATTTACGCTCATTTAGGCTTTTTTCAAATTTGCGAATTTTTCCATTAATTTCTTTTGACCGAAACCCGGAAAACTGATCGTTAATTTGACATTTTCACCCGTTCCTTCGCGGCGCAAAACCAAGCCTTTGCCGTATTTTTCGTGGCGGACGTGCGCTCCGGGCAGGAATTTATCGCCTGCTTTTTCGATTTCATAATTTTGCGCTGAAGGCGGAGCGATTATTCGTTTCGGTTTTTCTTCCGTTTGCTTTTGAATCGTCGGCTGAATTCCTTTTTTCTTGTTAAAAAAATCGGCGATGGCATCTGCGCTGTTGTAGGTTTTTCCCTGATAGGTCGAACGCGCTTTCGGTTCTTCCTCAC
>CAYUGW010000021.1:0-13751 GCA_964444245.1 uncultured Blastocatellaceae bacterium
CTTCGCAGCAAACTTATACGTCTGCGCCGCGCATATATTCCGGCTTCCGAATCGGTCAAAGATTTGGTCAATCTGATGGCGGAGAGTTTGAGCAGTTTTGCCGCGATTTTTCGGGCAGTTTTACTGCTTCACGGCAAAACGCCGCCGGTTACAAAACACGAAATCGTTGCGCTGACGGTTCAGGAATTAAAATTAAGCGGCAATTCGTTTGAAAAAATTTTTCATATTCGGGAAAATAATTTTGAGAAATCATTAACGGAAGTTTCGGCAAACGAACTTTTTACCGATTATATGGCGCAGATCGAAGCCGTAATTGCATCGGTTGACGGACTTTGAAAATCGTAAATTGTTAATAGTTAATGGTTAATCGTTAGAAAAAATACGATTAACGATTAGCGATTAACGCTAAAAAAATTAACTTTTTATGAGGAGAATTAAAATGAAAAGAGCAGTATTATTAACAATCACATTATTTATGGCATTCGGCTTAAGCGGGTGCAGTTACAATGAGTTAACAGCAAAACAGCAAAGCGTGAAAGGCGCGTGGGCGGACGTTGAAGCGCAGCTTCAGCGGCGGCTCGATCTCGTTCCGAATATGGTCAAAACGGCGCAAATGGCAGGCGTTCAGGAACAGGAAGTTTTCGGACAAATTTCGGATGCGCGTTCGCGTCTGCTGAACGCGACTCAAGCCGCGCCGCCCGAAGCCAAAACCGCCGAACAGCGCGAAGCCGTCATTGAAGCGGCAAACAGTTTCGGCGGAACGGTCGGAAGACTTCTAAGCTTGCAGGAAAATTATCCGCAACTTCGTTCGAGCGAAGCGTTTATGAAGGTTCAGGATGAGCTTTCGGGAACGGAAAACCGGATTGCCACGCGGCGTGAAGATTACAATAAAGCAGTTGTCGATTACAATACGACGCGCAATCAATTTCCGGCGGTTTTAACGGCAGGACTTTTCGGATTTTCGGAAGAACCGGTTTTCAAAGCCCAGCCCGGAGCGGAAAACGCGCCCGATGTCGGCGACTCGAATTCGATGCGGCGAAACGCTAATCAATAAATCTAAAACCCGCGCGAATTGCACATCGAGCAATGATCGCAAGGCTTGCCCGCCGGTTCATACGGGCAAGCCTTTTCATTTTGCAGATTAGCGATTATTTCGTCCGCCAATTCTTCCAAACTCGTAAACTTTTCCTGACTCACATGTAAGGATTTTGGATTTGGGATTTGGGATTTGGGATTTTGTGAAGCAATTTGTGTTTCGATTTTGTCTAATCTTTGATTGATTTTTTCGAGGCTTTCGCGCAAAAAACTATCTTCGCTTCCCTTTTGATTTTCATTAAGTAGAAGCGCAATGCGTTCGGCTAATTTTTGAGTATTTCCATTTTCCATTATTTGAAATCTGAAATCTGAAATTATTTCTCATCCGGCAAAAGATCAATATAATCAACCACGCCGACGATTGCCGAATCAATCGCCGCGCCGGGTTTTCCGGTCGCGGCGGTCGAAGCCGACCAGCCTTCGCGGGCGATTATCACGATGTCGCCTTCGCCCGAATCAACCGAATCGAGCGCAAGCAGAGTGTTTTCCGTTTCCGCGCCGTCGGGCGTAATCTCCCGACAAAGCATTATGCGTGCGCCCTCGTAACGCTGATTTTTCTGCGTCGAAACGACATTTCCGATAACTTTGGCTAAAAGCATATTGATTTTAGATCTTTGATCTTCGACCTTTGAATTTTAAGTTCTCTAAAATTTTCAATCAAAAATCAAAGATCGAAGTTCAAAGATCAAATTATTTTTTATAAACGTGCGCGTCCGAATCCACGATGCCGACGATTGTGCAGTCGGTCGGCGTGGAGTCGCGTTTGAAGGGGAAGCTCGCTTCTTTGCCGCGACACCAGAACACGAGTTCGCCGACACCTGCGCCGATTGCGTCGAGGGCGATCAGCGGTTTTCCCTTCGGTTTTAGATTTTCGTCTAAATTTTGCACGATCAGAATCTTACGCCCTTCGAGCGTTTCATTTTTTACCGTGGAAACGACGTTTCCGATGACTCTTGCAATCTGCATTTATTTCGATTTTTCAAACCCCGAAATTGCCAGCGCGACAAAAACCGCGATCAGCAAAACGCTGAATTCTACGCCGTTTCTGCCCGCGCCGACGACAAACCAGCCTTCTTTTAAGTGTACGAGCAAAATTCCCGTAAAAATATGAACCGCAAAAATCAAAGATAAAGGAACTACAAAACGCCCGATAATCAACGAAATACTGCCGGCAATCTCGAAAATCGTGATCGCCCAGGCGAGATAAAATCCGGCGGGAAAGTTTTTCAAAGTCAAGAATTCGCCGAAATCATCAACGATTCCGAGATAAATCCGCGCCGCGCCGTGGCTGAGCATAATTAAGGCAATCACGATTCTTAAAATCAAAATTCCCGTATTTTGTCGCTGGTCGGATTTCATTTCGTTTATTTTTATAGGGAAAATTAATAGTCCGTAAATTTAATTTTCGAGCGTTTGGAGTCCCTCGTTTACACGGCTTTTTCCACCGCGCTTCGCTGGTGGAAGCCTGCTAAAGCAGGGACTCCAAACTTTTTTTCAAACGCCTTAAAATTTAATTTACGCTCTAATTAATAGTCTGTAAATTAAATTTTCGAGTAATTCAAATTTTTCATATTTTGTTTTTCAACACAAATTTGAAATCTGAAATTTGAAATCTGAAATTTGAAAAACGCCTTAAAATTTAATTTACGCTCTAATTAAGCTGATAAGTGAAATTTTCAGTTAAATTAAATTTAATGCTCTACGTAATCAACCGTGTCAATCACACCGACGATTGCCGAATCAACCGGGCAATCCTTATTGCCTTCCGCCAGACGCGCCGACGAACCCGCGACGACCAGAACCTTTTCGTGAAACCCTGCCCCGACCGTATCAACCGCGATCACATAACCGCTCTGATCCGTTCCGTCGAGATTTACGGGTTTGACAATTAAGAGTTTTTTGCCGTGCAGACGTTCGTCCTTCTGCGTCGAAACGACCGTGCCTAAAATTCTTCCGATTATCATAAAAGTAGTGAGCAGTAAGCGGTAAGCAGTGAGCAGAAAAAGACAGAGTAAACTGCTTACTGCTCACTGCTCACTGCTCACTTGATACCGATCGGCATTGCGTCATCAACGCTTCCGTGCGGACGCGGAATAACGTGAACCGAAACGAGTTCGCCGACCCGCCGCGCCGCCGCCGCACCGGCATCAGTCGCCGCTTTGACCGCCGCGACATCGCCGCGCACGATTGCCGTAACGAACCCTGCGCCGATTTTTTCATAACCGACTAATTGGACATTTGCCGCTTTGACCATCGCGTCAGCCGCTTCGATCGTCGCCACAAGTCCTTTTGTTTCAACCATTCCCAATGCTTCTTGCATTTAATTTTCTCCTAAAAGGTTTTCCGAAATATTAGATTTAAAGATAAATTCTTGTTTCAAAAATTTGTTTTAATTTGAATTCGCCACCTGTGCGAGAAGTTCGATCAATTCTTCTCTGGTAAATGAAATTTTCGCACCGTTCGAGTTTGTCTTATTATGCGAATTTCCGTCAAGTTCGCAAGGTATATTTGCGTCTTCCAGATAACCGCACGCCTGACACCGTGCCGCTTCGGTCAAATATCCGGCTTTTTCGCGAATATTGATAAGTTTTGAAACCGCGTCCTTCGGCAAATCGTTCGCGCCGCCCAAACTTCGCGCCAGAATGGCGATCTTTGCCGTGTGTTCCAGAGTTTCAAGCCGGTCAAACGCCTGCCAAAGATCTTCGCCGTAAGCGACCGCGCCGTGATTTGCCATTAAAAGCGCGTTGTGATGCTCGACAAAAGGTTTCATCGAATCGGTCAGTTCATCGGTCGAAGGCGTTCCGTAATCGGTCAGAGGAACGCAGCCCAAAGTTAAAATAACTTCCGACAAGATCGGCGCGTCAATCGCTAAACCGGCGACGGCAAAAGCCGTTCCGTGCGGCGGATGCGCGTGGCAGACCGCTTTTATATCGGGACGCATTTTATAGATCAAAGTGTGCATCGCCAGTTCCGATGATGCTTTTCTGTCATTCAAAGGCTTGCCGTCCAAATCCGTCAACGCCAGACAGTCTTCCGTCATACGACCTTTCGAGGTCATTGTCGGAGTCGCCAAAACGGTATTTTCGTCGAGACGAATGCTGACATTCCCGTCCGACGAAACGACATAGCTCCGCTCATAGAGCAATTTACCGACTTCGATAATTAATTTTCGCGCTTCTTTTTCATTCATAAAAAATAAAACCACAGATTAGCATAAATGAAACCGCTTTGGAAAAAATCCCGGGGCAAATTTCATTTCGGCTAACCTGTGGTTCGTTATTTTTCGCTAAAAATCAAATGTAAAAAAGCTGGTCTGTTTTCCAAAATTGTAAGACAAACCATTAACTTTTGCCTTTTACCTTTTTACTTTTGCCTTACCGTCGCCTTTCCGATTTATCGGACTTTAGCAGGCGCAATCGGAGTCAGCGGCACCGGCGGAACGTCGAGATTCATATCGTTTAATTCATAAACTTCCGCAACGCGTTTTTGTCTTTCCAGTTTATTGATTTTTCTTTCGAGACGAGAATTTTCCATTTTCAAACGGTAATTTTCGCGCTCGATCTTTTTGTAATAATGATGTTTGCTCCAGCTGCGCTTTTTGTTCTTAAAACTCGGCGCGGCGACCGTGATAAACAAACTGGTGATAAACAATCCGATAACCATCGCCCCGATAAATGGAATTGCTCTTTTGAAAAAACCTTTACAACACATATTTTTTTACCTCTTGTTTTTAATACTTTAATAATACAAAAAAATTCCGATTGCGAGAAATTATTTCTTACTTTTTATTTCGCACTTTCCCCGAATTCGGTTTCGCGCCTTTGCCGTTCGTCGCGCCCGTCGTCGGCTGCGCCAGAAAATATGAAAGACTCTCCAGAGAAGTCGTCAGATCAATCGTTTTCAATTTAACATCCGCCTTTGTTTTAAGCGGTGTCGGCGCAAAATTCATCACGGCTTTAATGCCCGCTTCCGTAACTTGTTCTAAAACATTTTGTGCAAACTGTGCCGGAACAGCAATCACGGCAACATCTATTTTATCTCTTTTTGCGATTTCGGAAAAGTCTTTTATATCGAAAATTTCCACATCGCCGACCTTTTGCCCGATTTTGCTTTTATCGGCATCAAAAAGCGCGGCGACGGTAAAATTCGTCTGCGAAAAACCGTAGTAATCCGTCAGAGCCGTACCGAGTCTGCCCGCGCCGATGATTGCGACGCAATGCTCTTTATTAAGACCGAGAATTTTTTTCAGATGATCGCGCAACTCTTCGACGTAATAACCGACACCACGCACGCCGAATTCGCCGAAATATGCTAAATCCTTGCGAATCTGCGCCGAATTCAAGTGAAAACGCTTTGCCAATTTGTCCGAAGAAACGGTTTTCGTGCCTTCCGCCGCCAGTTCGTTTACGCAGCGCAAATAGATGCTCATCCGGTTCGTCGTCAATTCCGATATTTTTTCTGCTTTCATTTACAATAAAAGATTATAATACTTCTGTTCGATAATGTGAAAAAGTTCTCAATTAACTTGATGGCGAAAAGGCTTGGCTTCGTTGCCCTTAAAGAAAATTTACTTTACAATTTATGTTTCAAGTGTGAAACATTTTGGAGGTGTTTAATGTCTGAAAAAGAGAAATCAAAACTCAGCGAACTGGCACGGCTTGGGAAAAAATTTTATGAAGAAAAGCTGAAACCGAAGTTAGAACCGGACCACAACGGCGAATATATCGCCATCGAACCGTATTCGGAAAGATATTTTCTCGATAAAAACAGCACGCAAGTTGCTCTCAAAGCCGTTGCGGAAATTCCCGATAAAAAATTTTATTTCGCCCGTGTCGGTTATGAATACGCCCATAAGATCGGAGGCTCATGGCTGAAGAAAAAGGCGTAGTCAATAAAAATTAAAAATTATGTAGTGTCCTAATTTGTGTTGTCGGAAATTGTTTGTCCCGTAGGGACTTCTCGTTAATAGCCCAACGATTTATCGTTGGGAATAATTGTCGAATTATTAAAAGAGTCCTGAAAGGACGAAAGGAATCTGTCGTCCTTTCAGGACTGGAATTCATCAGATCCGAACCCCAGCCATAATGTTCTTTGAAAAATAAAAGCCGTAATATAAAAGTTAACATTTACGCCGGGAGCGCAGGCATCCTGCCTGCCGTCTGTTCTGAGCGAAGCAAAGAACGGACGAAACCCTTCGATTTCTCAAAACTTTTCGATGATGAACGGGCGTTCCGTTCTCGCAAAGCCTCGAACGGTGCAGGCAAGATGCCCGCGCTCCCAGCCGAAAGCCTTTCTTTTTATTACCGGATTTATTTTTCAAAGAACATAATGGCTGGGCTATTAACTAATGCTCCTACGGAGCGAATGATTGAATTTCTCTTGAGCAACATAAATTAGAACGCTACCAAAAATTACGAAATAAGTTATGGAAATTGCTGAAGGAATCTGGACGGTAAATAATTTTCTTTCTGCCGAAGAATGCGCGGAATGGATCGAGTTTGCCGAGAATATCGGATTCGGTGATGCGCCGATTAATGTTGGTTTTGGTGCAGAAGCAATAGTTGATAATGTCCGCAATAATGATCGAGCGATGATTGATGATAAAGATAAGGCATTTTTACTTTGGCAAAAGGCGAAAGAACATCTTCCGAAAATGATTTATAATCACGTTGCCGTCGGTTTGAATGAGCGTTTGAGATTTTACCGTTACGAACCGACACAAAAATTTTCCTGGCATTCTGACGGCTCTTTTTCTCGCGCAAATGGGGAAAAAAGTCTTCTGACATTTATGATTTATTTGAACGAAGATTTTCAAGGTGGAGAAACTGTTTTTATCGGTAATGCTAAAACGGAAATTGTTCCCAAAACGGGATTGATGACGGCTTTCAAGCATGAACTCGTTCACGAAGGTTCGGTTGTCAGAAACGGGAAAAAATACGTTTTGCGTTCGGATGTAATGTTTAGCTGAAATGACAAATCACGAAGGGAAGAAAAACTATAAACTATAAATTATAAACTCTAAACTATTATGGATAAATCATTTCTGCTAAATAGTTAAAAGTTTATAATTAAAAGTTTATAGTTCGATTGTCGAATTCCTTCTAATCTTTTTTGTCAATGCATTTAGCCCTTAAAATTTAAAAATATGATTGCATATTTAGCAGGAAAAATTCTGGAAAAAGAAGCAAATTCGGTAATTATAGATGTCGGCGGCATCGGTTATGAAGCGACGATTCCGCTTTCGACATTTTACGAACTCGGCGAGGTCGGCGAGGCGGTCGCGCTTCGCATTTACACGTATGTCCGCGAAGACGCGCTGCAACTGTTCGGTTTCAAGACCTTGCAGGAACGCGAGCTTTTTTTGAAACTGATCACCGTTTCCGGCATCGGTCCGAAGGTCGGAATTTCGATGCTATCGGGAATGAATGCGGACGAAATCATCGCTGCGATCCGCACTGATAATCTGGCGCGTTTGACTTCGATTCCCGGAATCGGCAGAAAAACCGCTGAAAGATTGGTCATCGAACTCCGCGATAAAGTCGCGTCGCTGGCATCAATTTCTTCGTCAAGCACTACGGTTTCAAGCGACGGCAGTCGAACTGCGGCTTCGACCAACGAAATTTACGACGACGCGATTTCCGCGCTCGTCAATCTCGGCTATCAAAGAAATGCGGCGGAAAAAGCCTTAAAGCAAGCCGTCAAGGACGGAACGGAAATGAGCGTGCAGAAACTTCTACGGAGAAGTCTGCAATTACTGGCAAAAGGTTGATTGATATTAATTACTTTTTACTACAAAAAAATATATGAGATATGTCGCCTGTTTAATTTTAATTTTCATTTCAACGACAGTCATTGTCGGGCAAAAAACATTTGAAGTTCAGGATTTTTCGGAAGATTATTACGGCAAAGTCTATCTGGAAAATCCTGAGGAAGTTTTCAGCAAAGGCTGGGTGGCGATCTATCAAAAGAAAACCAATAAGCAATTAATCAAAGTAGATGCTGAAGAATTGGTCGGCGATACGGAAGAAGGAAAAATAAAAACCAACGTCAAAGAACTTCCCTACGGCGAGCAAAGCGTGATTATTTACGAAGATTTTAATTTTGATAACATCAAAGATTTTGCCATTATGGACGGGCAATACAGCTGTTATCACGGACCTTCATTTCAAATTTATCTCGGCGGAAAAGTTAAGGGAACATTCACGCTAAACCAGGAATTTACAAGACTTGCACAGGAATATTGCGGAATGTTTCAGATTCATACCGATGAAAAGAAACTCTCGACAATGACCAAAAGCGGCTGTTGCTGGCATCAGTATTCCGAATTTATCGTTGTCAATAATAAGCCGAAAGCCGTAAAAATCGTCGAAGCCGATTCAAGGGGATTTCCGTTTATTACTACTTCAACCGGAATCTGGGACGGAAAAAAAATGGTTGAAACTTCCACCAGGTCAATTGATTTTGCCGAAAGCGAATCGAAGATTTTGTTTTCTTTCAAAACGAAAAGCGGTGATAACGAAATAGTTTTGTTCAGCATTGAAGATCAGCTTAATTACATTTTCGTCAATAAAAACGGCAATATAGATTTTGCCTATCCGCAAGATTCCGAAACTGAAAATCCGACTTTTTTGCTCGATTCAAAAGTAAACCCGACGACGCTTTCTTTTATAAATAAAGGAGTTACATACAAAATTTATGAAACGGAAAAAGAAAAAATCGGCGTTCAGGTAAATGTAAAAGGAAAATTATCGGATATCTCAGGTGAACTGACGACTCAAAAAGGAAGCTTGCGTAATTTAATTGAAGAAAACTTATCTAATATTACTTTCAATGAATGAAAGGGCTTTGTTTCACAACCGGAAACATTGAAAAAATAATTAAATCATAAAAAACTCGCACAAGAATATGAGCGAGTTTTTTATGATTTGGTCACGAGTCTCAAACCTCGACCACTCTAAAGTTGAGGATAAATCGCTTCGCGCGTTTCCGGCGTGAAGGTAAATTATTCAAAAATAGGTAGTATTACCTATGAAAAAATCTGTATTACTACCGATGCGCCGCGTTTTTCTTTCGTGTTAAATTCTCCGGCATAACTTCTTTTTGGCGGAGATAATTTGAAAAAAATGTCGTTTCTCATCGTTGAAGACAATTCCGTAATGCGCCGCATGATCCGGCACGTTATCGGCGATTTTGCCGAAAAAATTGTCGAATGCGATGACGGGGTAAAGGCTCTGGCGGCTTATCGAAAGCATCTGCCGGATTGGGTTTTGATGGATGTCGAAATGGCGGAAAAAGACGGTCTGGCGGCGACGCGGGAAATCTGCGCGGAATTTCCGCAGGCGCATATTTTGATCGTTACCAAATACGACGACGCGGCAACGCGCCGCGCCGCCGAAAAAGCCGGAGCGTGCGGTTTTGTGCTGAAGGAAAATCTGCTCGATCTGCACAATTATTTTTAACGAGGAAATTCTACAAATGTTAAAACTTAAAAATCTGAAATTTATCGGTTTTGTTTTTATCGGTCTTCTGAGTTTTTTTTCAGAAATAAATGCCGCTACGAATACGAAATTTACGAGCGTTTATACCGATACGACCAAAGACTGCAAAGGCGAAGAGCCGGTTTTTACCTGCAAGGGATTCGGCGGGTATAAAGTTGTGATCGGTATCGGCGGCGTGTTTTCGGAATTGAGAATCGAAGCAACTGCCGGCGAATACACTCTGCCGGTTGCCGGTTGGCAATCGGTCGGCTGGAATCCGAAGATCGAATGGCGGATGGCGGACGGCAAACCTTTTGCCGTCATCGTGCGGGCGGATGTTACGGACGAAAACTCCGACATTCCGAAAAAAACCGGCGAACAATTGATTATTAAAGGCTTGCAGGGTTTCGAACATATTGACGAAGCGTTTGACGCGAAAACTCCGAAGGCAAACGAAAAAGCGCGGGAAATCGCCGACCGAGGATTTCCGAACAAATCGGATGATGCGGCTTTTACCGACGGAAAATCGGCTCTGCTTTCCGCCGAACAAATCAAAAACCTCAAAAAACTAAAAGCGGCGGTCGCCGTGCCGACCTATATTCCGGCGGGTTATCAGTTAAAAGCGGTCGAGATTCAAGAACCGGAAGCGCATATCGTCGCGTTTTCAATCGTTTACGAAAACGAAAAAGGCAAATCCTTTCAGATTCAATCAAACAACGAAGCCCTCGGCGATATGGCGGTAAGACGCGAAATAAGCGGTCAAAGCGTTTATTTCGCGGACACAACGCAGGAAAGCGCGGAATTTTTTACCGGGCGCGACGAAAATAATGCCGAAACGGTTGCGTCGGAATGGCTGTGCAGTCTGGAAAAATATCAGCCGAAGGGATCGCTCATTTCGCAATGCTTTCAGCTTTTGAGCGATGCGAATATCTCTCCTGATGAAGCGATGAAAATTATGAAGTCGCTCCGGTATCTGAAAAACTGAAAGTCGGTTACTGTTCGAGTTGAATTTAGAAAATTCGACAAATTTTAGGAGAAAAAGATGAAAAAATATTACCTGCGATTTTTAATCGTCAACTCATTGATTTTGTTGCTTCTGCTGACAAATGCGTTCGCGCAGAGTAGTGACGGCACACGCATCAGTTTTAAGCGCGGCGCGAGCGCGGCGACCGTTAAAGGAACGGTTGCAAGAGGCGGACCCGATTTTTATCTGGTCGGCGCCAAAGCCGGACAGAAAATGACCGTCAAAGTAACCGGAAAAGTCTCCTTCGGCATAGATTCGCCGGATGAGGCTCTGACCGAAGATGACGGCAACACGAATTGGAGCGAAGAATTGCCTGCCGACGGCGATTATAGAATCAGAGTTTATTCATTCGGCGGCGGACAAAATTATTCGCTGACGGTTTCGATCTCCGCCGCTCCGAAAACTTCGCAAAAATTTACGACCAGCGGTTTTTATCGCGGAATCGATCTGTCGAGCGAAGAATCGGGCGATTATTACGGAATAAATGTTTTCCTGACCGAATCCGACGGGCAATTATACGCGTTTGTTTCCACCGCTCAGGGCGGTTTCAGCAATCCGGTTCTGGTCGAAGCGAAGGCGAGCGGCAAAGATTTGCGAACAATCGAATTTACTCTGCCGGATGAAAACGAGGGCGGCATAAAACTCAAAGGAACGGTTTCGGCAAAAAATTTTACGCTTGATGATTATCACGGCTCGAAGTTTGTTTTGAAGCGGACGTGCGGTTCTCTTTCAAGCGATATTTCAATGGGAGAAGGCGGCGATTACGGCGGAATGGAAGTTTTTTTAACAGATGCGGGCGGACAATGGTTCGCGCTTGTAACGATTGCCGAGGGCGTTTTGATGAAGCCTGTTCTGGTTGAAGCAAATGTTACGGGTGAAAATTACGACAATATCGAATTTACTCTTTCGGGCGAAAACGGCGAACGAAAATTTAAGGGGAAAATCACAAAAACCGGAATGACGCTTGACGAAAGCGGAACGAAAACGGTTTTGAAGGATAAATGCTACAAGTAAGAAGGAGAAAAAATGAAAAAATATTTATTGAGCGGAATAATGTTCGGCGCAATTGTTGCGGGTTTAGGAATTTCGGCTTCTGCCCAGATAAAAACCGGCGGTTATAAAGCGGCGGCGGTTGATAATGAAAGAGTCGTCGCGGCGGCGGAATTTGCGGTCGAAAAACGTGCGGAAACCAATACCGAACAGGAAGGTTTGACGCTCGATTCGATTGATAAGGCGGAAATGCAGACGGTTGCCGGAATCAATTATCGAATTTGTATGACGGTCGGCATTGACGACGAATATGAGCAGGTTCAGGCAGTAGTTCATCAAAATCTCAAACAGGTTTATACGCTGACGAGCTGGACTCCGGTCGAAACGTGCGGCGAAGACGATTCGGATGATGAGTCGGCGATTTTCAAGAATAATCTTTTCAAATTTTAACTGAATAGGTCTTTGATCTTTGATCTTTGATCTTTGATTTTTGATCTTTGGACTTGGGACTTTGGACTTGGGACGAAAAAAAAACAGGAGAAAAACACTATGAAAAAAATTCTAATTTTAATAATGGCGGCAGCATTTTGCTTTGGCTGCGGAACTTCAACACCAACAAACACAACCGCCAACAATGCGAACACAAATGCGGCGGCTCCGGCAAATAAACCTGCGACGGCAAACACGACCGCGCCGACCAATACTTCCGCCCCGGCGAAAGCGGACGAAAAATCGAATCCCGAACTCGATTTCACGATCGTCAATAAAACCGGATACGACATCAAGGAACTTTCCATCGGCGCAACCGGAACGGGCGATTGGGCAAAGGAAGACGAGGTTTTAAAAGGCAAAACTTTTGCCGACGGCGACTCGCTCGAAATCAAATTCAGCCCGCGGGCGACCGCCGCCAATTGGGACATCAAGGTCGTCTGGGCGGACGGTTCGGGCGGCGAGGAATGGATCAAATTAAATTTGACCGAAATTGAAAAAGCCACGCTCGTTTATGACAAAGATAAGGACGAAACATCGGCGATTATCGAGTAATTATTTGCTGAAGCTCAGAAAAAAGTGAAAAAGAATAATTTTATCAATTTGTATCTTTTTCACTTTTTCAAAACGGAGAAAAATTATGAAAAAGTTTCTTATGCCGCTGTTTTTTGCGCTTCTCATATTGGTCGGTGCGTCCTTTGCATCGGCTCAGAATATGAGTCATACGGTTGTCGAAAAGGAGATAAAATTCGCCCGCGGAAAAAATAAAGCGACTTTGAGCGGAAGCGCAAAATACGCAATGAGCTATGTTTATACGCTCCGCGCAAAAGAAGGGCAGACGATGGAAATCGTTCTTTCGGGAAATAATCCCGAACTGGCTTTTTCACTCATTCTGCCGGATGAAGAAACCGATGAAAACGGTTTCGGCGTTACCGAATGGACGGGCGAACTGCCGCAGACGGGCGAATACAGAATTGTCATCGTGATGAATGATGAAAATTCAAAAGCCGTTCCATTTAAATTGGAAGTCAAGATAAATTAGCTTTATCCGGGACTTCCAATAAATCAATTTCTTAAAAAATAAAAAAAATCAGGAGAATAATATGAAAAAAACATTTTTGTTCGGCGCGCTATTGCTGTGCCTGACGCTTGCCGGATGCGGCAATAAAGACGCGGAATTTACGGCATTTACAACCGAATTCGAGCAGGTTACAAACGAAATGATCGCCAAGGTTGAAGCAGATCCGACAGCCGACGGCGTGGACGAAGCCCAGAAATTTTTAGACGGCAAAAAAGCGGGTTTGAAATCGAAATGGGAAGTCATCAAAGACGTTCGCGGCGTACAGGTCGGCGAGGAAACCCGAAAAAACTTTGAAGCGGGAATCAAACGCAGTTCGGAAAAAGTAACCGGCGTTTTAAGCAAAATCCAGGACCCGGAAGCAATGACGAAATACCAGACTCTAGTCAAAGATTGGGGCGAAATCATTGATGTCGGCAAGCAGTAAATCTTGAAAACATACCAATATGTTCCGAAACGGTTTTAGCCGAGCTTTCACTGTTTCGGAACGGTTCGAACATTAGTAAAAATTTTTAATTTAACTTGAAAGGTCATTATGAATAGAATATTTATTTTAACGTTTTTTTGTTTCGGTTTGTTTTTGTTTGGCGGTTTGTTT
>CAYUGW010000021.1:13851-17511 GCA_964444245.1 uncultured Blastocatellaceae bacterium
TTAAATTTTAATTTCAGTAACCTGACGATCTCGGGCGGAAACGGTATCGGCGGAGCTAACGAAACCCAAGGCGGAGCGATGCACATTAATGGGGGTAATACCTCGATGAACTTTGATAATGTTTATTTCCGTAATAATAACGCATCCGCAATCGGCGGCGCATTAATTTTAGCCGGCGGAGAAGCGAGAATTTCAAATTCTACCTTCTTTAATAATTCCTCAAATCAAGCCGCCGCTATTTATATTCCTACCGGCTCGCTTCGGGTAACAAATTCGACCTTCAGCGGAAACAGTTCCTCATCATCCGGAGTGATAGTAAGTAATGAACGCCCGGTAATCATCCGTAATTCTACTATTGTCAACAATACCGGCATCGGTCTTAGTAAATCGAGCGGAACATTAATTCTCGGTAATACGATTGTTGCCGGAAATACCAGTTTCAACCTTTTTAATTCTAACTCGGCAATTCAAACTTCCGGCGGCAATCTGATCGGCAATAACTCCAATGCCGGAGCAAATTTTCCGGCTGGAAGCCCGAACGCCAATTCCGATTATGTCGGCACAAACAGCAGTCCGATCAATCCTTTGCTCGGAGCATTAACCATAGCCAACGGCGGTGAAACTCCGACACACGCGCTTCTGATGGGAAGTCCGGCGATTGACAAGGGAAATAACTGCGTTTTGACCGCTTCGGGCTGCGGCGCGGGCGATTTGCCGGCAGCTTTAATTTACGATCAGCGCGGCGCGGGTTTTCTGCGCAGTTTCGGCGGCACGGTTGACATCGGGGCTTTCGAATATCAAACGCCTTTAGCGATAGTTACGAATGACGCAGACAGCGACGCGGGAAGTTTGCGTCAGGTAATTTTGGATGCAAATCCGGGCGATACGATTGTTTTCGATCCGGCGTTTTTTAATCAAGCGCGAACAATTACGCTCGGCTCGAGCATAGTTATTGATAAAAATTTAACGATCAACGGCACGGGCGCAAATCTCCTGACAATTGACGGCGGCGCGGGCGATAACAATATTTTTGAAACATTAAGTTCCGCATTAACCCTCAGCGACGTAACCTTGCAGGGCGGCGGCAATCCGAATTCCGGTTTTCCGACAAGCAGTGCGATTTTAGCTTTCGGCGGCACATTGATTTTGAGCGGCGTTATTGTGCAAAACAATCATTCAACATTCGGTGCAGGAACAATTTATTTCTTAGGCGGCGCAAATCATCAGATTATCAATTCCACGATTTCAAACAATACGAACAGAGCGTGCGCCGGATTTCAGGCATCAAGCGGAGCGACCGTCTTTGTGACGAATTCGACTATATCCGGCAATAATGCCGCATTCGGAAACGGAGTAAAATTCGGCGGCGGAATATGCAGTTTCGACACTAATACGGTAGTAACTTTGCGAAATTCGACCATTTCGAACAATAATGCTGTCGAAAGCGGCGGAGGAATTTTCGTTGAATTTAACGGAACGGTTAATATCGGCAATACGATTGTTGCCGGAAATACTGCCCCGTTCGGTGCTGACATATATATCGGCTCAGGCACTGTTCAAACCGTCGGTAATAATTTGATCGGTAATAATACAACGGTTGAAGCATTATTTCCAGTCGGAAATCCGAATGGAAACGGTGATTTTGTCGGAACTAATACTTCGCCGCTTTCCGCACTACTCGCGCCTTTGGGAAATTACGGCGGAAACACTCCGACGCACGCGCTTTTTCCGAATTCACCGGCGATCAATAATGGAAACGGCGCAATCGGCGGAACTCCTCTCGCCGATCAGCGCGGGGCGGCGCGAGTCGGCGCGGTGGACATCGGCGCGTTTGAATACAATGTCGGGATTAATCAAACTTCTCTGCCGAGTGCTTATACGGGGCAAAATTACGATCAAAATTTAACGGCATTCAGATTGGAAGGTTTTTCCAAATTGTTAAAACAAAACAGCTTCGCGCCGTTTACTTTTGAAATAATTCCGATTGTCGGCGAGAGCTTGCCGAACGGTCTGATATTGGCAGCAAACGGCAACATTACCGGAATGGCAACAACCATCGCCCCATTTACATTTACCGTGAAAGCAACCGACGCGGACGGAATGGCAGGCGTACAGAAAGTTTCGATGGATGTTTTCGCCCCGACCGCCGCTTCGGTTGTCGTATCGGGAAAAGTCTTGGCGGCAAACGGCAGAAGCATTTCAAAAGCAACCGTTTCTTTAGTCGATTCTTCGGGCAATACGCGAACAACTTTAACAAATCAGTTCGGCGCATACCGATTTACGGATGTTGCGGTCGGAGAAGTTTATACGTTTAGTGTTTCAGCCAAACAATATTCATTTGTCCCGCAGGTTATTTTAGTAAATGAAGAAATGTATGAACTTAATTTTACTTCTCATTTTTAGTTTGAATAAAAATCAGATAGGGGCTTGTCTCGATTTTTATTCGATAAATCTTTGCGTTCTTTGTACTGAATTTGATTTTTCGTGCAGCAAAAACATATTCTCCTGTCGAAAAATTCAGGTTTGCAAAGAACGCAAAGATTCCGAAAATTAAATATTCCGGCAGTCACCAAAAAAAAATAAACCGGATGGTTAAGCAAGCGGTCTTTGACCGCGAAATCCCTTGAAAATCCAACTCGAAACAGAGGTCAAAGACCGCTGTCTAAACGACAAATTTTTGTTTTTCGAACTCTCCTGTTCCCCGATTTCGCCTTTCTATAAAAAATCCCGGTTTTGTGGTAATCTTGTAACGCTTTTCAACAATCCAATTAATCGGGGCAAAATCTAAATTATGTTAATTACATTTTTTCTTTCGGCTATTTTTCTGTTTCAAACACCGACAACCGTCGTCCAACCGACACCGACACCGACACCGAATCCGCAGGTTACGGTCAAGGTCGGCGAACCGCAGCAGGATAAAAAACTCGCGCTCGACGAACCGACTTCGGTTACAAAACATTCGATCCGCGCCGGCGGTCGCACGTTAAACTACACCGTTACAACAGGTTATATGCCGATTCGGGAAGAGCGAACGGGCGAAACCGAAGCCAAGATTTTTTATATGGCTTATAGATTGGACAACGCCGGTTCGCCTGCAAAACGCCCTTTGATGTTTTCCTTTAACGGCGGTCCGGGTTCGGCTTCGGTCTGGCTTCACTTAGGCGCACTCGGACCGAGGCGCGTAAAAATGCTCGACAGCGGTTTTATGCCGCCGCCGCCCTACGAACTCGTTGATAACGATCAAACGTGGCTGACAGAAACCGATCTGGTTTTTATCGATCCGGTCGGAACGGGTTTCAGCCGCGCCGTCGATCCGCAAAAGGCAGCCAAATTTTTCGGCGTGAACGGCGATATTCAAGCGGTCGGCGAATTTATCAGGCTTTATCTGACGCGCAACGAACGCTGGAGTTCGCCGCTTTTCCTCGTTGGCGAAAGCTACGGCACGACCCGCGCCGCAGGGCTTGCCGGTTATCTGTTTGAAAAAGGAATCGCTTTTAACGGCGTTTTGCTCGTTTCCAATGTGATGAATTTCCAGACGATCCGCTTTGCCGCCGGCAATGATCTGCCGCTTGTTTTTATTTTCCCGTCTTACGCGGCGACCGCCTGGTATCACAAAAAACTTCCCGCCGATCTGCAGGCGAAACCGCTCGAAACGCTTCT
>CAYUGW010000022.1:0-17396 GCA_964444245.1 uncultured Blastocatellaceae bacterium
GGCTTTGCGATTTTGGTAGCGAGTAAAAATAAAGCTGAAGAAAATTAAAAGAAAAAGGCACGAATCTTGTTTGTAGTTTTTTGTTATGGGAAAACATATTCATAGAAGCAAGGAAAATTATTCTCAAAAAATCGCTCGAATCTTTAAGATTGTCGGTTTTATAATGCTGATTCCTTCTATTTTAATAATGTTTGTCGCGTTATCATTAAATGATGTCTGGATAGGTCCGCTCCTTTTTTTTATTGTGATTTTCGGTTGGGTTTTATTTGCCGGTTATATTTCGCACAGCAGAGGAAATATGAAACCGGATACAGTTGTATGGCTCTGGATAGGAACAATTATTTTTTCCGGAGTTCCGTTGATTTTTACGCTCAACCGCATAATTTCGTTTCTTTTCAAATTACCTCAATTTGATTTGCGTTACGGAATTATATTTTTCTTAACAGGCTTGAGCTTAATCTGGCTGACGGCGTTTACTTTAGCAACTTCCGCACTGGTCAGCAGCATTAAAGAAAATTAGCCTGAATTTCAGCTTTCGTTTTTCCAAATGTAAGTAATACGCATTTTTATTCTTAAAATTTAAGACAAATCTGTGGTAATCTATTGAAAAACATCCAATAAGTTTTCCGCTAAGAATTTATGCAGTAGATTTTCTGAAAATCCTTGAGATCAAATACTTTGTCTTCAATTCGGAATGCGGAATCTGAAATTTAAAAACCAAATAAACTATGAATAATTCGGCTACAATTTTAAATCTTGCTTCGATCATCGAGCATCACGCGCGGCTTACGCCCGGAAAGGAAGCGATTGTTTGGAATGACGTTCGTTTGACCTTCGGACAGCTTCATTTTTTATCGAATCGCGTGGCAAATGCCTTGCGCGAGATGGGCATCGGACATAATGATAAGGTCGCGCTGTCTTGCCCGAATCTCCCGTATTTTCCGATTGTTTATTACGGAATTCTAAAAGCGGGCGCGGCGGTCGTGCCGCTCAATGTTTTGTTTAAACCGCGCGAAATTGCGTATCATCTCGCTGATTCGGACGCAAAAGCGGTTTTTGTTTTTGAAGGCACGGACGAACTGCCGATGGCGCAAATGGTCAAAGGCGGATTCGACGAGGTCGAAACTTGCGAAAATTTGATCGTCATGACGAAAACGCCTGGTGCGCCGAGTCCTTTTCCCGACCATAAAACGCTCGATGAAATTACGGCGGCGCACAGCGGAACATTTGATATGTATCCGACCGCGCCGGACGATACTTGTTGTATTCTCTACACAAGCGGGACGACCGGAACGCCGAAGGGCGCGGAACTCACGCATTCGAATATTTATTACAATGCGATTGCCTGCTACAATCTGCACGTTCCATCCCTCGATTACACGGACGAAGTTCAGAAAACCTGTCTGATTACGCTGCCGCTTTTTCACACGACCGGACTGAACGCGCAGATGAACGCGCAATTATTCGGCGGACATCGCGTCGTTTTGCTGCCGCGTTTTGAAGCGCAGGCTGCTTTGGAAACGATCAAAAAAGAAAAAATCAATTTCTGGACGGGCGTGCCGACGATGTATTGGGCGATTTTGAAATATGTCGAAGAAAATCAAATCGATGTCGCACCGTATGCGGAAAGTCTGTACATTGTAAGTTCCGGCGGTGCGCCGATGCCGGTCGAGGTTTTGAAAAAATTTCAAGATACGTTTAACTGCCGCATTTTGGAAGGCTACGGATTGTCCGAAACTTCGCCCGTTGCGACATTTAATCATCCGCAGAGAGATTCGAAACCCGGAACGGTCGGTCAGCCGCTTTTCGGCGTGCAGGTCAAATGCGTTGATGAAAATGACGAAGTTGTTCCGCCGGGAACACGGGGCGAAGTCGTCATTCGCGGTCATAATGTGATGAAAGGTTATTACAAACGCCCGGAAGCGACCGCCGAAGCCTTCAAAAACGGCTGGTTTCATTCGGGCGACATCGGAATTTTCGATGAAGAAGGCTATTTGGCAATCGTTGACCGCAAAAAGGAAATGATTCTGCGCGGCGGTTATAATGTTTATCCGCGCGAACTCGAAGAGGTAATCATAACGCACCACGCGGTTTCGCTCGTCGCCGTGATCGGGGTTCCGTGCGACCGGATGGGCGAAGAAATCAAAGCGTTTATCGTCAAAAACCAGGGCGCGGAACTAAGCGAAGAAGAATTCCTTAATTGGTGCAAGGAACAATTCGCCGCCAATAAATATCCCAGATTTGTCGAATTCCGCGACGAACTTCCCGTCGGCGGAACCGGAAAGATTATGAAACGCGTTTTGCGGGAAGAGATAGAAAGTGGAAAAGTTTAAAGGTGAAAATGTGAAAAAGTTTTTAGCAAACAGGAACTTTTTCACTTTACTGCTTTTTCACTTTTAAACTTTATGGTTATGAAAGTAAATGTGTTATTTTTCGGCGCGACGGCTGATTCGGTTGGTGAAAGAGAGATCGAGATTTCACTGGAAGAAAACTCAAAAGCCGAAAATGCCTTTTCGCAAATTCTGGCAAAATTTCCCGCTCTCGAAAAAAATCACGATCGAAAATCGCTGCTTTTTGCCGTCAATCAGGAATACGCAAGCGGCGATGAAATCATCAGAAACGGCGATGAACTGGCGGTTTTTACGGCAGTTTCAGGCGGATAAAATAAAAATCAGTATAGCGAACGGTAGTGAGTTCCTTAATTGATATATATCATATGCTTGATCAAACTTGCTCAATACCGCTCGATCGTACTGATTTTGCAAATGACAAATGACAAAAGACAAAGGACAAACCGGAGATTTCTTCGAGATCACAAACGAACCTCTGAATATCGGCGAGATTGCGCGTCGCGTCGTGCCGGAAAACTGCGGCGCGATTGTAACGCTTGACGGTTTTGTGCGGAAATTTACAAAAGGGCGCGAAACCGAGTATCTGGTTTACGAAGCTTACGAACCGATGGCACTCAAAGAGATGGAAAAGCTGATTGAAAATGCTAAATTGCAGTTTGAGATAGAAAACATCGGCATTGTTCATCGCCTCGGAAAAATGGAGATCGGCGAAACGAGCGTTGTTATTTCGGTCGCCGCGCCGCATCGCCGCGCCGCTTTCGAAGCCTGCGAATGGCTGATCAAAGAACTGAAACGAACAGTTCCGATCTGGAAAAAGGAAGTATATGCGGACGGCGAAATTTGGATCGAGGGCGATTCTCAAACTAAAACTTAATTAACTCAAGTTGCCAGTTAATGATGAATAGGAAATTTTGCCCGCGAAAGTGCGCGAAATAAGAATAAATACTGAAGTTTTTAAAAGGTTTTCGCGACCATTCGCGCACTTTCGCGGGCAAAAAAAATAAAAGTTTTTCCGCTTTTATTCAAAACTCTTTTTGGCTTTATTGACCAATTCGTCGAAATGATTTTCCAAATTTTGATTAACTCCGCGCAAGCCTGCCGCAACTCTTTCGCCCCATTCGATGTATTCGAGCCGTCTTTCTTTCGACCAGCCCGCCGGCGGATTGTTCATCACGTCGGTGATATTGCTGATCTTATCGCAGAGTTTTAATTGTTTTGCGCCGTCGGAAAGATGCGGTGCGTGTTCGACCTGTTTTTGTTTGCGCTCGGCTTTCGGCAGAGATTTATCGTCGGTAACTTCCGACACAATCGAAGCGACGCGCCTTCCGAATAATACCTCGATTTCCTCTTTTTTCGCATCGGTATCTTCGACCGTATCGTGCAGAATCGCGGCGATCAAAACGTCGAAATCTTCGACTTTTCCGACATTTGCCAGAAGATTGGCGACTTCCAGCGGATGATTGATATACGGCGCGGCATCATCGCCTTTGCGCGTTTGTCCGGTATGTTTGCGGGCAGCAAAACTCGCAGCGTGTAAAAGTTTGGCTAAATTACTCATTTTAAAAATTTAGCACAAAAAATTAAAAAAAGCAGGGCGTTTGAATTCGCTTCTTATTCTTTACGTTTTTCTTTCACTTCGGTTATTATTTCAGATTTTAATTCGATTTTCGTTGCCCTGATAGCAAACTTTGGTACGTAACATCCTCTCGTAGCATTTGGATTAAAACGTCCTGTAACTAAAATACGTGCCTGATAATTTTCAGACTCTGACTCGGAATAAAGTTTCTGAACGTCCATACTTGGTTCAAAACCCTCGGCTTTCCAAACGCCGGAAGCGGCTGTATCTTTTAGGTCGCAGTTTTTATCCGTGATAAAAACTGATCCAAATCCGCCAACTGCGTCGGCTTCAATCCGAATATTTCGTCCCGTATAAAAATGCGGAGTTCGAGCAAGTTGACAAAGAGAAACGGTAGGCGGAGAAACAAATTCCTGCCAAATCAGAGTCCCGATAATGCCAAGAATAAAAGTAAAAATCGGTAAAACAGCTATGCTAAAAAATAAACCTGAACGAATTAAAAAGTATTTAATTTTTAATGTTTTCATATTTCTAAATGCGTTTAGATTTTATCTACTATTTACTCTCTGCTTTCTACTATTTCACTACTTCGATCTGCAAAGTCTGTTGCCCGGCGATCAGAAATTCAGCCGGAGCGATTTCCTGTTCGGTCAGAACGGTTTGCATCGTCGGCGTAAAACCTCCGGCGGTGCGGTTGTTGTTCATCGTCGCGAGAACCGACGGCGGCAAATTCGGCATTTCGTTCGAACCGATGATCGCGCCGCTCGTGACGCGGTTGATCTGCACATAAAGCCGGTCGGTTTTTTTGAGTTCGTTGATCGTTTTTACGAGATCGCTCAAATCCTGCGGAATAAACTGTTTGGAAAGCGCGTTTTGCTGAATCGAATTGCCGTCGCCGACCGTGATATTCAATTTTCCTTCGGGCGTGTTTGCCGGAATTCGGACGGGAATTTTCTGCGCTAAAACTCTGCCCGTATTGGTGCGGATAAACGCTTGCATTTCAACCGTTTCGCCCGCTTTGACCTGCGTCCGGTCAAGCGAAATTCTTTCCAGACTCGCCGTTTTACTGCCGTCAATCGTATTCAAATTTAATGTGATTCCGCTGATTTCTACATTGTCGAAACGGCTGTTCAAAATCGCATTTACCGGAAGTGCGACCGAAAGCGAAGCAAATTGCGTTGCACTTGTGCCGGAAAAACGATTGGCAAGTTTTATCGGCTGCTGCTCTTTGATATTGATTTCGCCGCTTATTTCGATGGTTGACTCGCCCATTCCGCGTTCGTTGGCAACCAGAGAATTAAAGATGGCGATATTCATTAAAAGCGGCGTTAAACTGTCGTCCCGGGCGACTTCAAAATTCAAGGTTTGCTTCTGATTGCGGCTGGTGACGAGATTTATCTTCACCGGAATCATTTTCGGCGTTTGACCGAGCGTGCCGAAAACTCCGGTGGCGCGGTCTTGCGTCATACTTCCAACCAAATCTCCCGGAACAGCAAGTTTGAAAGAGTTGTTGACACTCGGAATAACCGTAACAACGCTCGATTCACTCATCGGCAGATCGGAAGTTCCCAAACTTAAAAACGGATGCCCGAAAGCATAGATTTTATCGCCGTCGCGGTAAGTAACCGTCCCGGCAGCCGCCAGCGAATAATCGCCGCGCGTCAATTGCATCGAAACCGAATCGCCGCCTAAAAGCGTTGTTTCATCGGCTTTTTTAAGCGGGGAAATCGGCGCGGAACCGCCCATTGACGCGACCGGAAGCAGACCGACCGCCAGAAGCTGCTGCTCGAAAACCTTTATAGTTTTCGGCGAAAAACCGTTAAAACTGATCGGCGTGGCAATCGGCTGAAAAGTTTGTCCGAGAACGGGAATAAGTGCCGAATTCGAACTGACATTTGCCAGAAGCTGATTTGAAATTCTCGAATTGTCAGGCAAGAGCATATTCGCGTCCGTCGAAGCGAGTTCGCTGAAAGAAAATGTGCGCGGCTCTTTTATTTCGGTCGAAAGCGGCTGGTTTTGTTCGAAAATCCCGATCATCTGATCAATCGGCGTAATTCCGCAGATCGGTTCTTTGGAAAACGGAAAACTGTAAGCGATTGCGCCGACGAGTTTGCCGTCAATATAAACGGGCGAACCGCTCATTCCGGCAAAAACGGCAGTCCGGTCGGCATTTCCGCCGCTCAGGCGACCGATAATCATATCTTGTTTCGGACCGACCGCGCCCGGCACGATTCCTAAAATCTCGACCGTAAATTCTTCCGCCACGCTGCCGCGAAAAACCGTGCGCGCCGTACCTTTCATTCCTTCCTTTAATTCGGAAAGCGGGAAAAATTGTGTTTTTGAGATGGCGGTGCTTTTTGTTTTCTGTTCATTTTTCGCCACGGTTTGCCCGAACGCATTAAAACAAAAAGCAAAAATGATTAGAAAAACGACGGAAATTTTTATCTTCATAACTTTTTTTAAAACTCTTCCAAAATACCTGTCGGTTATGGTAACATTTTAACTGGCTTACCAAAAGTTCTTTTTTATAAGGACAATCGTTTTGACTCACAAAAATAAATTCAAGTTGTATTCTCTTTACTAATCAATTTCAAATAAGGATTTTGATTCAACAAAATTATGGCAAAAACCAAACGTCTTTTTAAAAGTTTTTTTCAGCTTTTTCTTCCGGTTGTAACATTGATCGTCGTCGCTTTGGGCGCGGCTTCGATTTGGTTCGTTTATGAAGCTTCGCATCCGAAGGCGGCGGCGTATCTCGTAACACCCGAAAAATACGGGCAATTAAGCACACGCGGCGCACGAATTACCAATGAAAATTGGACAAATGCCGACGGCACTTCGGCGCGCGGCTGGCTGCTCAGAGGTGCGGAAGGCTCTCCGGCGGTGATTCTGCTGCACCGCTACGGCGCAGACCGTTCGCACGTTTTGGATTTAGGCATAAAAATCAACGAATCAACAAATTTCACGATCCTGATGCCCGACCAACGCGGACACGGCGCAGATCCGGCGGCGAAAAACACTTCGTTCGGCGGTTGCGAAACCGAAGATGCACTGGCGGCGATTCAGTTTTTGCGCGGCTTGAAGACCGATAAAGATGTAATTCTGGTCGGCGAAAATATAGGATTTTACGGCGTTGAAATGGGAGCGTTTGCCGCGCTTAAAGCCGCTTCGCAAGACAAAAATATCAAAGCTCTGGTGCTTGATTCCGTTCCGGCGGATTCCGATCAGGTTCTCGGTTCGGCAATCGGAAAACGCTTTCCGTTTGCGGTTTCGGTTACATCAAAGATCGCATCTTACGGCACATATCTTTATTTTTACAACAATTGCTACAATCACGAAGCGGCTTGCAATATCGCCAAGACGGTTGATAACCGGCAGGTTTTACTCCTCGGCGGAACTGATGTTCCCGAACTGCAGGAATCTACAGACAAATTGAGCCGCTGTTTTACAGGCGATACGAATGTCGAAGCAAAACTCGATTTCAACCCGTCGGGTTATAATCTGACAAACGCTTCAATCGAGCAGTTGAATATTTACGATCAAAAGGTAATCGAATTTTTTACAAAAGCGTTAAGATAGGTCTTCTACCGTATTTCAAATTTCAGATTTCAAATTTCAAATTGAAAACCGGATTAAAATGTTTATCGGTTAAAAAACATTTATCGGACAAATTTAAAAATTTCTCTACTTATTATTTTGTAGAATAAACAAAAATTTTTAATATTTTCATTCTCGATTATTTTTAGGAAATTCTCTTTAATGTTTAATTTGAAATCTGAAATTTGAAATCTGAAATTATTAAGAAACTTGATTTACTTAACTTAAATATCCAACTTTTTCTTGCTATGCCCGTTTGTGCGGGCAATTTTATTTATTTCTGCGCTTTCTTCCATTTTTACAACGGCTTGTTCGAGGATTTCACGCAGTTTTTCCAATCGCTCGGAGGTGGAACGAATTTCCAATAATTCATACTTTAGATCGGTTTCGAGATTAAAAGCGGCAGTAACGAGAAAAGATAAAGCCTCCGGTTCGGCTTGCGGAATATCGGGAAAAGAACCGCGTTCGCCGCTGAGTTTATGCGCGGCTTTGGCAATGCGCCGAAAAAGTTCGAAAACCTTATCCGCCAGCGGCTGAACCAAATTTGCATCCTCTTCAAAATCCTCGTAAAACTCGACATCGCCGACCAAATACGGTTCGCCCGCATCAACGTAGCCCAATAAACGATAGCGCACCAAACCGATGGTCAAAACATTCGAGCGTCCGTCCGGCAATTCCTGAACTTCGCGCACTTCCGCCGCACACCCGAATGTTCCGGTTTCGGGTTTTTCGATAAAAGATTCCTTCGGATCAAAAAATGAAACGCCGAAAATATTTTTATCGAGCGCAATATCCTTGAGCATCTGCCGGTAACGCGGCTCAAAAATATGCAGCGGCAAAAGCTCGTTCGGAAGCAGCACAAGCGGTAGCGGAAATAAAGGCAAATGCTTGATTCCTAATACTTTATCCAGAGTTTCGGACATAATTTTTAATTAGACTATTTTCAGCGCGATAAAATCAACAATCTTTTCGGGCGATTCGTCGCTCAAAGCCATTCGTTTTGCGCCGATGACCGCCTCGGCGATTTCTTCGACCCGCGTTTTATAACGATTATCGCGAATAATCAAATCTTCGACAACACGGCGTTCCAGTTTTTCCCGCGTGATGTCTTCGCCGACATCGGCTGCGACTGCATATTCAATCGGTGCGGTGTGATTTTTAACGCGAACGTGCAGAGCTTTTGTCAATTCCTGCGCTTTATCGCGGATTTCCTTGAGCTGCAATTCGGAATTCGGAAAACCGAGATGTCCGCGCAGTGTGATTTCAATGATCGGTGCGGAAGAATCGTTTGCTTCATCAAAGGCGCGACCTTCGCGTTTTACTTTTTCCAGAATCTGTTCGGTAATATCTTTTTTATCGGCATAACCCGATACGTCAAAACCCAATCGTTGAAAAGGTCTCTGTTTGTAATCGGTAATGTGTTTTGCCGAAACTTCCAGATTTTCATTAACTTCGACAAGCCACGCGCCGCGCGTTTCGCGGTATTCGTCAATTTTCGTAATTTCCAGCGAACCGGGATTAAATGCCCAATTATCAATATCATAGCATTTATGCGTGTGTCCCAGACCGACGTAATTCGTAACCGATTTCAACTCTTTCAAATTCGCTAACGAAAGCGCAGGAATCGGATGCGTTTGATGACCTTCAACATCCGTGTGAAGAAGCAGAATATGAAACGCACCCATCCGGCGGTTTGCTTTAATCGCTTCGGTCAGCATCGGAATCGCCCAATTCGCCGCCGCGCCGAACCAGTGCGAGCCGAAAATTCGCGCATTTCCGATGTCGATAAATCCGCCTTTGCCGAATTCTTCGTCCCAGGGATCGTAGATCATTTTGCCTTCCAGGTTTTTCGGTTCGAGCAAGTAGAGCAAATTCCAGTTGGAAAGCGAACGCAGCCAACTGTATTCGATGTCATTGTGTTTCTGATCGTGATTTCCTTCGATTGAAACGACCGGAATTCCGGCATCTTTTAAAAGGCTCAAACCCGCGTAAGCATAGTTCATCGTTTCGGGCGGAACATTGCGTTTGTGAAAAAAATCGCCGCACATCAGTACGAAATCAACCTTTTCGCCTATCGCATATTTTTGCAGAACATCAATCCAGGCATCGAAAAAATCGCGCGGCGATTCCGCCAGTTGATACCGCGTGCATCCGAGATGAATATCGGAAATATGTAGGAATTTCATAAAATTATTATAAAACATTTAAACGCGAAGACGCGAAGACGCAAAGACGCAAAGATTTGTCTGGCACGTTTGGAGTCCCGCCTTTAGGCGGCTTTTCCCGACCGCGAAGCGCAGCGCGGTCAAGAGCCTGCTAAAGCAGGGACTCCAAACGCGCTTTAGAACAAAGTTGCAAAAATCTCTTTGCAACTTTGCGCCTTTGCGTTAAATTATCTTCTATGGAAAAAGTCATTTTTATAACGGGCGCATCGAGCGGAATCGGCAGGGAAACGGTTAAACTTTTTCAGTCGAAAAACTGGCGCGTTGCCGCAACAATGCGAACTCCCGAAAACTCCGAGGATTTACAGAAAATCGCCGATGTCGAAACCTTCCGGCTCGACGTAACCGATGTGGATTCAATCAAATCGGCGATTGACGGAACGCTCGAAAAATTCGGGCGGATCGATGCCGTTGTCAATAATGCGGGTTACGGACTCGTCGGTGCGTTTGAAGCGGCAACGCCCGAACAGATCGAAAGGCAATTTCAGACGAATGTTTTCGGCTTAATGAACGTCTGCCGCGAGATTTTGCCCGTTTTCAGAGAACAAAAACGCGGTACAATCGTCAATGTCGCATCGGTCGGCGGACGCATTACTTTTCCGCTTTCCAGCCTGTATCACGCGACGAAATGGGCGGTCGAAGGTTTTTCCGAATCTTTGCAATACGAACTCGAAAAATTTAACATCCGCGTCAAAATCATCGAACCCGGACCGATTAAAACCGATTTTTACGACCGTTCGTTGGATTTGACGCGCAAAGAAGGCTTGACGGTTTATGACGAATTTATCGAAAAAGTCCTGCCCAATATAAAAAAAGGCGGTGAAGACGCGCCCGACGGTTCAATCGTCGCGCAGACGATTTTTGATGCCGTAACCGACGATTCTAAGAAAATGCGCTACAGCGTCAATACCAAAGGAATGCTTTTTGCCCGAAGATTTTTGCCGGAAACTTTGTTTTTCAAAGTCATCAAATCAGTTTTGGTGAAATAAGCTCCAATGAACAACGGACAACAGACAATAGATAATGTAAGAAATTCTTTAACTCAAAAAATCATTGGTTTTCTGACGGAAATCGGCATCGAGATCGTACCGGCAAGAATTTCGGATGAAACATTTTTGCCCGGAATTTTGGTAGAAAACGGGAAACTTCTGGTAGATGAAGAAAAACTGAAATATCCCGGCGATCTGCTTCACGAAGCCGGACATCTGGCACTTGCGACAAGCGAAACGCGTTCGAGTTTGAGCGGGGAAGTCATACTTCCCGATGAAAATATGAACGAAATCGAAATCGGCGTGATCGCCTGGGGATATGCGGCAATTGTTTTTCTGAACATCGAACCGCAAGTTTTATTTCACGAAGGTGGTTATCATGGAAAATCCGAAAGTTTGATTATGACATATTCGATGGGTGTTTATCCCGGAGCGTTTTCGCTGCAGAAATTCGGTTTGACTTTGACCGGAAAATCAGCCGAAGAAAGCAATATCGCGCCTTATCCGAATATGCTCAAATGGATTAGGGATTAAATGAAGATAACCCTTGAAAAGTTTGAAAGACAGCCAAAATAAACTTTAAATTCTATGAGTTTCGATTACAAAATTTTAATTGAAAGTGATGAACCACTCGAGACGGTGAAAACTCAATTGGAACAAATTATAAGAGTTCCGATGGAACTTTCCAAAGAATGGGAATATTACGATTTATATTATGTTGAAGTTGTCGGCTTATGGATACAATTAAGCGAGTATGGAAAATTCGGTCCTCCAATTGAAATTGACGATGAATTTTATCCTTATTCATATCTAGTCCAAGTCGGGTTTCTCGGAGAATTAATTAATCCCGAACACGGCAAGCCTTTAGTGCAGTGTGTAATAGTAGAATTGGCTCGGATGATTACCGGAATTATCAAGAGAAACTGCGTAGTGGTGCGGACTGATGTAATTACTCATAGATTTATGGTTGAATGAGCGTTTAAGAATTACTTTTACCTTTTAATTTTAACGAAATATTAAACACGAAAATTAAAAAATCCTTGCGTTTTTTACGCGGAATCTGCCGAATTCGTTGAGCAGAGGTTTTAGATTTTTCACCGTTTTTTCGTGCGCCTCGATGCCGCACGATGCCAGAACGCCGTTGTGATTTTGCACGTCTTTAGTGTTGTACACAATTTTTCCGCCGAAAACATCGGTCAGTTTTCCGCCCGCTTGTTCGATGATGATTTCGGGAGCGCACGTGTCCCAATGTTTTGTGCGCGGCGAGAAATGAATGTATAAATCGCAGATTTTTTGCGCGATCAGACCGATTTTCAGCCCGACCGAACCGCGCCTGATTTCTTTTTTTATACCGAATTGCTTGATCACGCGGTTCATATTTTTGCTGTAATGATTGCGCGAAACCGCCAGATTCATCTGTGTAAAATCCGATTTTTCGGAAACTTTCAATTTTTCGGGATTATCGTCATTTCTCGCCAGAAACGCGCCGCCGCCTTTTGTTGCAAAATAAAGGTCGTTTTGAAAGGGCAGAAAAACCACTCCGAGAACGCTTTCGCCGTTTTCCGCCAAACCGATCTGCACGGCAAAATCGCCGTTTTTTTCGATAAATCCTTTTGTTCCGTCGAGCGGATCAATGATCCAGACGCGGTTTTTTGACAAACGCTCATCGGTGTCGGGTTTTTCTTCCGATAAAATTCCGTCGCCGGGAAACGCTTTCTGCAAGCCGGAAACGATTATTTCGCTTGCCTTGCGGTCGGCAATCGTGACGGGTTCGATAAAATTGTCCGCGCCGATTTTTTCTTCAACAAAGATCTCCAAAATATAATATTCCAAAATCTTTTCGCCAGCTTTTCGCGCCAGCGTGATGGCTGTTTCGAGTTCTTTTTTTAACATTAATTCAAATTTATCACAGATGGATTGTAAATTCTTGTAAGTGAAAAAGGTTGAAAGTTTAAAAGTGAAAAAGTTTAAAAGTGAAAATTGTTTTAAATCAGCATACCAATCAATAACCGATTGCTTACAATTTTGTGCAGCTTGATTTTATTCAAACCTGATCGCTTGCGTCTCGCTATAGTGATTTTTACTAAAGAGCCGAAAAACTTTTGCACTTTTTCACCTTTAAACTTTTTCACTTTTTAGCTTTAAATAAAAATGCCACAAAAGGCGGGCGGCAACCGAGCGAAACGGTTTCCATTGTTCGGCGATTTCGAGAAATTCGTCCGAACCGGGGCGTTTCTCCAGATTTTTCAGTTTTTGCCACGCCGTGTGCAGAGCCAGATCGCCTTTCGGCATAATGTCGGCGCGGAGCATCGCCATCATAAGATATATGTCCGAAGTCCATCTGCCGATTCCTTTGATTTTCAAAAGTTCTTCGCGCACTTTTTCGTCCGGCAAATTTTCCAGATTTTTCAGATCGAGCGATTTTTCCAACACCGCATTTGCCAGATTTCTCGCGTAATTCATCTTTTGCCGGCTGAAATATGCAGCTTTCATCTCTTCATCCGATAAATTCAGAATATTTTCCGGCGTAATCGTGCCGACCTTTTCATTTAATTTGTCAAACGCCGCCTGTGCCGAGCGAAGAGAAACCTGCTGCTCTAAAATTATATGAATCAGAGTAGCAAAACCCGTTTGCCGCGCCCAGAGCGGAGGCACGCCGTAAGTGTTGAAAATAAACGCCAAACTCGTATCCGTTGCAGCAAGTTTTTGGCAATATAAAGAAAGATTGCGGGAATCGATGTTGGTATTCACTGAAATATTATTAATGAATTTACGGGTTTTTAACAAATTATAAGGCTCAAAATTAATGTTAATGTTTGCAGAAAAGGAATTAGTTTAATTAATTTATGTTAAACTTTGTTGTTAAAATGTAAAAACGTTTTGCATTTTCATTAAACTTTGATGTAAAATACAACTGCAAAGCTTGAAAGCATTGTCAAAAAATTAGCCTGAATAGAAAATAAGAGAAATTTGAATTGACGAAGTTTTTGTTTCTTTTAAGAAAACCTCAAACCGTTTACACCTCAAAAAATAAAATATCCATTTAAAAAACGGTTAAAAGCAACATCCCGATGAATCAATATCCCGAACAAGAAAATGAAACAACGAGGATTTTATCTCCAGTAAAATTTTCATTTGGACTTTTAACATTCGCTTTACTGTTGAATGGATTAATTCTGAGCGGACTGATCTCGGCGAATATCGAAGCGATTTTTAACGGGCAATTTTCAAAACCTGTATATTTTGCCGTAATTACATTTTTTGCGATTACGATAGCGGCGTGGTTATTGGTGATTTACCGGTTCAGAGGTTTTAAGCGAAATATTCTGGAAACCGAAACCGAAAGAAGAACCGCGGAAAAAGCCTTAAAATCTTCCGAATCGAGAGTGCGTGAATTGCTTGAAAACGCCAACGATCTGATTTACACAGCCGATTTGCAGGGGAATTTCACATCGCTTAATAAAGCCGGAGAAAAGCTGACCGGATACAGTTGCGAAGAAGCTTGTGCGATGAACATCACGCACGTAATCGCGCCGGAATATCTCGATATGACGCGCCGGATGATTACTCAAAAACTCAAAGACGATTCGACGACGCAATATGAAATCGAAATAATTACCAAAAACAAACAGCGCGTATTGATCGAACTCAGTTCGCGGCTGATTTATGAAGGCAGCAAACCGGTCGGAATTCAGGGCATTGCCAGAGATGTAACGGTTCGCCGCCGCGATGAAGAATCATTAAGAAAATCCGAAGCAAAATATCGTTCGCTGGTTGATTCGCTTCCGGCAATCGTCTATGTCATCGAACCGGAATCGCCGTATAAACCCGTTTATGTCAGCCCGAATATCGAAGCTCTCGGCTATTCCCAGGAAATGTGGGAAACCGTTCCCGATTTTTGGAATACGATCATTCATCCGGCTGACCGCGCAAAAATTTACCGGCAAAATGAGGAAGCCTTCACCGTAAAATTTGAAAAGGAACTCGAATACCGGATATTTGCAGGCGACGGTTCGGTTCATTGGATTTACGACCGCGGGCGTTTTGTAAAGGACGAAAACGGGAAAAATCTCTACTGGCAAGGCGTAATGCTCGATATTACCGAGAGCAAAACCGCCGAAGAAGCGATCAGAAAAAGCGAACAAAGTTACAGATTTTTGAGCGAAGGAATCGTTCACCAGGTGTGGACGGCTTATCCGGACGGCAGTCTCGATTATGTTAATGATCGAACAAGCCGCTATTTCGGATGTTCTGCGGAAAAAATCATTAATGACGGTTGGAAGGATTTCGTGCATCCGGAAGATTTGCCCGGATGTGTAAAAAAATGGAGTGAGTGTCTAAAAACCGGAGAATATTACGAATACAAATTCCGCTTGAAAAGAGCGGACGGAAAATATCGCTGGTACACCGCCCGCGCCACCGCCGGACGCGATTCGGACGGCAAAATAATCAAATGGTTCGGCACGAATACGGATGTTGACGAGCAAATCCGATCTGATGCCGCCCTGCGCGAAAGCGAAACAAAATTCCGCACTCTGCTCGAAAATATGGGCGAAGGTTTGCTTCAGGTTGATAATGATTCGCTTATCGAATTTGTCAACGAACGCTTTTGCGAAATGACCGGTTACAAAGCGGAAGAATTGCTCGGCAAGAAAATTTTCGATCTGTTGTTTGACGATGAAAATGTCAAATTTCTCCGTGAACGCGACAAAAGAGGAATAAAAGGAATTTCGGAAACTTACGAACTGGCTTTGAAAAAGAAATCGGGCGAGCGGTTGTGGGTTTTGGTCGGCGGTGCGCCGCTGTTCGGCGGTGATGGCTCGATTGTCGGTTCGATGGGCGTTTTCACCGATATTACCGAACGAAAATACGCCGAAGAAAAACTGATGCACGATGCCTTTCACGATGTTTTAACCGGATTGGCAAACCGCGCCCTTTTTATAGATCATCTGCGCCTGAGAATCGAACGCGCCAAACGCGAAACAAATCCCTTATTCGCCGTTCTGTTTCTCGATTTCGACCGTTTCAAAGTAATAAACGATTCGCTCGGACACGCCGAAGGCGATAAACTTCTGATCGCCGTCGCTCAAAGACTCGAAACAACGCTGCGCTCCAGCGATTTGATCGCCCGTCTGGGCGGCGACGAATTTACGATTTTGCTCAACGAACTCGATGAAGCGAGCCATGCTTCGCAGATCGCCACGCGGATTCAGGAACTTCTGAAAGCCCCGTTTGAATTAGAGGGCGGCGAAATTTATATGTCGGCAAGCATCGGGATCGCGCTCGGCACGAACGGCAAGATTACCGCCGAAGATATGCTCCGCAACGCCGATATTGCGATGTATCGCGCCAAAGCCAAAGGCAAGGCGCGGCATCAGCTGTTCGATCAGGCGATGCACGACGAGGCTCTGACGCAGCTTCAGGTCGAAACCGATCTGCGGCAGGCTCTCGGGCGCAACGAATTTTGTCTGCATTATCAGCCGATTTTTAATCTGGAAACACGCACGATTACGGGATTTGAAGCCTTAATCAGATGGAAACATCCGAAACGCGGAATGGTTCCGCCGAATGAATTTATCCCGATTGTCGAAGAAAACGGTCTGATCATCCCGCTCGGACGCTGGATCATTTATGAAAGCTGCCGCCAGATGCGCGAATGGCAGGATTCGAATCCGGCGGCGCTCGATCTGACGATGAGCGTAAATTTGTCGTGCAAACAATTTTTGCAGCTCGATCTTGCCGAACAGGTGATGGCGATGCTTGTTGCGACGCGGCTCGATCCGCAGCATCTGAAACTCGAAATCACGGAAAGCCACGTCATGGAAAACAGCGACGCGGCGGTAAAAATGATGAAGCGTCTGCGCTCGCTCGGCATCGAACTGAGCCTCGACGATTTCGGCACGGGTTATTCCAGTTTGAGTTATTTGCACCGTTTGCCGGTAACGAATCTGAAAATCGACCGTTCGTTCATCAACCGAATGGTCGTCGGCGACGAAAACAGCAAACTGGTCAGCACGATCATCTCTCTGGCGCACAACTTAAAAATAAATGTGACCGCCGAAGGCATCGAAACATCCGATCAACTTATGCAGTTAAAAGAACTTAGCTGCGAAAAAGGACAGGGCTATTATTTCTCGAAACCGCTCGAAGCCGATGCCGCCACCGAACTCATCAACAGCCTGACAATGCCGACGGCTCCGCAGATGACAACGCCGGACAGAAATCTCGATTTGATCGGGTAAGTTTTCATCTAGAGATTATCTCAAAATGTAACATTTAACGTTAAGGCGAGCGGTCTTTGACCGCGTTTGTGCAATATACGCGGTCAATAGAGCCGTGCAGTAAGTAGTAATAATTGCTCAACAGGTCAGAACCGCCGGTAATGTCCTAATTTGTGTGTTGCCGGAAATGTTTTGTCCCGTAGGGACTTCTCGTTAATAGCCCAACGATTTATCGTTCGGGATAATTGTCGAATAATTATCAAAGTCCTGAAAGGACGACAGAAATCTGTCGTCCTTTCAGGACTCTGAAATCATCGGTTGATCCTTCCAACCATAAATGGCTGGGCTATTAACTAATGCTCCTCCGGAGCGAATGATTGAATCGCACTTGAGCAAAACAAATTACGGCTGAGGCAGCGGGCGGGGAAAACTTTATAACT
>CAYUGW010000023.1:0-12284 GCA_964444245.1 uncultured Blastocatellaceae bacterium
TAAGGCGGTCAACAAGTCCGCCTTCTTGATCGAGGCTGAAAAAAGGCTCGATTTCCGATATTTCCCGTATATCGTCGAGCAGTTTTCTGACCTGCTCGGAAGTTCTCACGTTTCGCGCAAAAAGACAGATTCCGCCCGGCGAAATTTCATCTAAAAGCGCGGTCGTCTTTTCATCCAGTTCCGCACCGGCGATTCCGATAAAAAATAATTGTCCGATCTTTTTCTCTAAGGGGAGAGAAAGAATTTGCTCAAGTGTCATAAAAAATTGTTAGTTAAACAGGAGTTTGATAATTAGCGAAAAAGTTTAAAGGTGAAAGAGTGAAAAAGTTTTGCCTCTTTCAGATTTTATTTTTTAGATAAAATCAAACATTTATCGGTAAACGCTTATTTGCAAAACAAATTAAACTTTTTCACTTTTTCACTCTTTCACTTTTAAACTTTCATCTGAAACCTACTGATATTTAAATACATAAAAACTTGAAGTGATTTCTAAAAAGTCGGTTTGCAGACTGTTAATGTAAAACTTAAATCAAATCGTTTTATCTTTCAATTCCTTTAAGATATTTTTCGCATCTTCCGGCGTTAAACTTTCGATGTTTATTTGGCGCAGTTCGTCTATTACATTTTCATTCGTTATCGCAAAAAGTGAAAATTGCGTCGCCGCTTTTCCTTTGGCAGCTTGCCCGACCGCAGTTTCCAAAGCTTCGGAATTGGGTTTGATGTCGGAAAAAACCGCCAGTTCATATTGTTCGAGTTTTGATAGAACTTCCCGCGCCCGCAGAATCGTTTTTTGCGGCAAACCGGCGAGTTTGGCAACCGCGATCCCGTAGGATTTCGAAGCTTTTCCTTTCGCCAATTTATGAAGAAAAACGACATCGCCGTCTTTTTCAGTTGCCGTAACCTGATAATTTTTCCCGCCCGGTAGTTTTTCCGCCAGTTCCGTCAATTCGTGATAATGCGTGGCAAACAAGGTTTTGGCAGAATGTTCGGGCGAATTATGCAGATATTCGGCGACCGCCCAGGCGATTGATAGTCCGTCGAAGGTCGAAGTTCCGCGTCCGATTTCGTCTAATAAAATCAAACTGCGCGGCGTTGCATTGTGCAAAATCGCGGCGGTTTCGGTCATCTCGACCATAAATGTCGAACGCCCGCCGGCAAGATCGTCGCTTGCGCCGACACGCGTCCAGATTCTGTCCAAAACGGGCAGCCGGGCGGACTTTGCCGGCACGAATGAACCGATTTGTCCAAGGATTTGAATAATCGCAACCTGCCGCATAATCGTAGATTTGCCGGACATATTCGCGCCCGTAATGACAAGCAGGCGGTCGGTCGAATTGTTTAATTTGATGTCGTTCGGCACAAAATTTTCATTAATAAACGCCTCGACAATCGGATGTCTGCCGTCTTTGATCTCGATTTCGTCGCCGTCGTGCAATTGCGGCGCGACGAAATTTCGCCGCGTCGCGGTTTCGGCAAGTGCCGCGAGTGCATCCAGAGTTGCAAGGGCGCGGGCGGTTGACTGCAATTTTTGCGTTTCCCGTGTAACTTCGTTTCTGATTTGTTTGAAAAGTTCCACTTCGATTTCGCCGATTTTTTCTTCCGCGCCTAGAACTTTTCCTTCCCATTCTTTGAGCTGCGGAGTCGTGTATCGTTCAGCATTTGTAAGGGTTTGCCGCCGCTCGTAATCTTCCGGCACGCGCGAGACATTTCCTTTGGAAACTTCGATAAAATAGCCGAAAACATTATTGAATTTGATTTTCAGATTATTAATTCCGGTGCGCCTTTTTTCGGCTTCTTCAAAAGCGGCAATCGTTTGTTTGGCTGATTTGCTGATGTTTCTCAGTTCGTCCAGTTCTTCATTAAAACCATCCCGAATAACGCCGCCGTCACTGATATTCAACGGAGGTTCGTCGGAAATTGATTTTTCAATAAGTACGCGAATTTCCGGCAATTCAAAGATATTCTCGCTCAAAACCTGAAGCAAAAGCGAAGATGCGTCTGATAACGTAAAATTGATATTCGGTGTTTGTGAAAGTGAACGGTTTAAGGCAAGCAGATCTCTGGGCGAAGCCGTTCCGAGATTGAGCCGACCGATAAGACGTTCCAAATCGGCGACTTCCTTTAAAAGATGTCTGATTTTGTCCCGAAAGATCGAATCGGTCAGTTCGGTTACGGCGGAAAGTCTGGTCTGAATCTCGCTTCGTTTGACCGAAGGGCGCAAAATCCAGGAACGCAAGAGTCTTGTGCCCATTCCGGTTACGGTTTCGTCCAAAACACCCAACACCGTGCGTTTGCCTGATTTACCCGAATCTCTCGATTCGATGATTTCCAGATTTCGAAGCGTTACCGCGTCCAAAACCATAAAATCATTTGCCTCGTAAAAATTAATTTCCGAAATATGATTTGCCGAAGCCTTCTGCGTTTCGCGGGCGTAATTAAGACAAGCACCGGAGGCGCGAATTGCTTCCGTTTTGCAATCCAGACCGAATCCGCTAAGTTCCTTGACATTTAATTGCTTTTTTAATAAATTCTCGCAATCTTCAAAATGAAACAGCCAATCATCGAGCGCGGTCAGAGTGGTCGAAAATTTTTGCGCGCCCGGCGGCGCGATTGAAATCACATTTTCCGGCAAAGTCTGTTTATTTCGATTTCCGAAAGTGTTTTCGATCAATTTACCCAAACTTTCGGGAAAAAGAAGTTCACGCGGCGCAAAATTTTCGATTTCGCTGCAAACATTTGCAAAAGCCTGTGCGCCTTCAAACTGTGTGGTGAAAAATTCTCCGGTCGAAAGTTCGAGGAAAGCCGTACCGAACCGGTCGCCCGCGCCGCAAACCGAAGCGAGATATACGGTTTCCTTTGATTCCAAAAGCTGAGGATCAACCGCCGTTCCCGGCGTTATCACGCGAACGACCTCGCGTTTGACGAGTTTTTTTTCAGCCGAAGCGTCTTCGGTTTGTTCGCAGATGGCGACGCGGTAGCCTTTTTTGACCAACCGGGAAATATAATTTGCCGCCGCGTGATGCGGCACGCCGCACATCGGAATCGGGTTATTTCCGCTTTTATGCCGCGCCGTCAGAGTTATTTCGAGTTCGCGTGAGCCGATTACCGCATCTTCGTTAAAAAGTTCGTAAAAATCGCCGAGCCGGAAAAAGAGAAGTGTGCCGGGATATTTTTTTTTGATTTCCAGATATTGCCGAAGCATCGGGGTTGCATTTTCCATAGTAATTTTTCAATTTGTAAATAGAGTATGACAGGAATTTTAACTCATTACGCCGACACTTTAAAACGTCATAAAATTTTGACTGTAAACTGTTATTTTTCAAACACATTTGCTAAAATGTAGCCTTTCAAGTAATTTTGTAAATGGTCTGCAAAAAATTTACAAACTTTTCCAAACTATTTAGAATCAGATGAGTCAATAATCTTTCAAACTGAATTTTAAGTTGGAGCTATATTTATGAAAAGAAACAGAAATTTAATAATGTTTTGCATTGCAATGATTATCAGTAGTTTTACTATTTTAACTATTTCTGGACAAACTACGGACAATATCAACAAAACAGGTAAGGAAACCGTTAAAAGCGGCGAAACAGTCAAGGAAGAACCGATCGATAAAGGTATTTCCGATGCGACACAGCAAAGTGTTAAACAGGTTGAGAATGAACAGGTTGCCATCAAAAACCGGGCTGATGAGCGGTATCGCATCGGTTTTCAGGATACTTTAGATGTACAGGTTTATCGCCGCCCCGAATTATCGCAGACCGTCAGCGTCAACCCGGACGGAACGATTCGCCTGTTCAGAATAGATAATCCGGTGGTTGCCGTCTGCAAAACCGAAAGAGAGTTGGCTTATACCATCGAAACATTGTATAAAAATCATTTGCGAACTCCGCGGGTTAATGTTCGGGCAGTCGAACAACGTTCGCAGCCATTTGCCGTGATGGGTGCGGTGCAAAAACCGGGCAGTTTTTTTCTAAATCAAAGAGTCCGTCTGATTCAGCTTCTTTCTTTTGCCGGCGGTTTTGATGTCGAAAAAGCCGGAAGAAGAATACAAATTGCCAGAATGGGAAATTTTTCGGGTTGTGAGGCGGCTGCAGAGCAGTTGGACAAAGATCAAGAAGTTGAATTCTTAAGTTACGACCTGGCGGATGTTTTAAAAGGCGAACAAAATCCCTGGATGGAGCCGGGCGATATTGTTTCCGTGCTGATCGCCGATGAAGCATATGTGGTCGGCAATGTTATGGAACCGACTAATGTCAAGCTGCAAGGTCCGACAACTCTGACTCAAGCGATTGCGATGGCAAAAGGACTGTCCAAAAATGCTAAAACCGACCGTGTAATTATTGAAAGACAAGAAAGAGGAAATACGGCTAAAACAGATTTAGTGTTTAATTTAAAGGATATTCGGGATGGAAAAGTTCCCGATCCGCAATTACAGGCAAATGATATTGTTGTCGTTTCGACCGACAAAACCAAAGCGATCACAGGAAGTGTTGTCAAGATAATAACAGGTGGTCTTCCGGGACTTTTCTGGGGATTATAGTTTATGAAAGAAAGAAGTGAAATTATTCAAAAACAAGTAGTTGAAAAGGTTGAATTAGAGCGACCTTTTGATGCTCAGATTCCCGTCACCAACGGTAATCAATATCCGGGATACCGGAACGTTTATGCTCAGGAAGGTTTTCAATTTATCGATTATTGGCGGGCAATTCGCAAGCGGCTGTGGTTGGTTATCGGGATTGCGGTTTTGATAACGACGCTGGCGGCAATTTATATGGCGCAGAAGCCGAATATTTATATGGCAAAAGCGGTAGTTCAGGTTGATCTCGAACAGGCTAATCCCGATCTTGTTACCGATAATCGCCGTACCAACTTGTCAAACCCTGATCCGGCATATTTTAATACACAACTTCAACTGCTCAATAGTGAAGGACTTCTGCGGAGAGTCGTTAAAGACCTCAGCTTAGATAGTAATAAGGAATTTCAAATAGTTAAAACGGGTGATTCTACATCGTTTTTGAGTTCGGTTTTAAAAGCGGTCGGGCTTTCCGGTGAAAATAAGAAAAAAGAAGAAAAAGGAATCGGGGAAGTTTCGGTTTCTTTTGATACGACCATTGCATCTTCGGAGGAAATCGCGGAAGCCATCAGGCTTGCGCCGTATGTTGACATTCTGAGGAAAAATCTCGGAGTCGAACCCGTTAGAGAATCCAGAGCAACCATCAAAGATACACGCCTCATTGATATTTCCTTTAGAAATACCGATCCCGAATTGGCGGCTTTGATCGTCAATGGAATAGCCGGAACATTTACCAAATCGAATCAGGAAAAAAGATTCGGTTCATCGAGGAAATCGAATGAATTTCTCGAAGGCAGAATTGCCAGCTTGCAAGGAGAAATAAGACAAGGTCAATTAAGGCTGGAACAATTAAATCGTGAAGCGGGAATTCTCAAACCTGAAAATCAGCCTTCAATTGCAATGAGCCGCCTTGCGGAGCTGAATAAAAATTTACTCGAAGCCGAAAACGAAAGAAAAAATACCGAATCGGTTTATTTTTCTGTAAAAGATTCACCCGATAAAATAAAAAGTTTAACGGAAGAGCAGAATATACGGTATGTAACCGAACGGGAAAATGATATTCGAAGCATGGTCAATGATACGGCAAAGGAAATTGCCAGATTACGGGCAACGCGGGCAAAACTTTTGGAAGAATTTTTGGAAACCGCACCGGAAATTATAGAATACGACCGTCAAATCAGCACACTCGAAAACGAAATTACCAAAGCCCGCTTGAAAAACGAAGAAGCACTCGAAGATTTTCGCGGCAGATCAACCAAAATAATTCTGGACAATCTTGAAACGAAATACGTGCAAGCCAAGGCAAAGGAAGACAAAATCCGCGCGGCTTACAATCAGCAATACAATCTGGCTTCAGGTCAAAATCAATCGGACGTTACGCTTAGTCTTTTGAAACAGGAGATCGAAACAAAGCAAGGTTTCTTAAAAAATCTGATTGATAATCAGAGTCAAAACGATATTCTGGCAATGGGAACGGACAATAATATCAGTGTTGCCGAAATTGCCATTCCGCCGGACGCGCCGGTTTCACCGAGACGGCTGATGACGGTCGTTGCGGCATTGTTTTTATCAACGCTTTTCGGAATGGGACTCGCGCTTTTCCTTGAATTTCTCGACGATACGATCAGAACGACCGAAGAGGTTGAAACGTATCTGCAACTTCCGGCTCTGGCGGCGATCCCGACAATAGATTCGATGCCGAAACGCCGGTTACTTCTGGTCGGCGCAAATGGTGAAGAGACCAACGAAGGAACACCCGAATCGCAGCTATTAATCCATATGGATACGCGGTCTGCTTTGGCTGAAGCGTTTCGTCAATTAAGAACTTCGATCTTGCTTTCGACCGCCGGACATGCCCCGAAAACGCTTTTAATTACGTCGAGCCTTCCGGCGGAAGGAAAAACGACAACGGCGATAAATACGGCGATTAGTTTGGCGCAAACCGGAGCTAAAGTGTTGATTGTAGATGCCGATATGCGTCGTCCGCGTCTTCATTCGGTATTTGGTATCAGCAATGCAGCAGGTTTAAGTAAACTTTTATCTACGGAATTATCCGAGAAGGAAGTCCTTGATACGATTCAATACGATGAGGCTTCCAGTCTGAATTTGCTTACTTCCGGTCCGATTCCGCCGAATCCGGCTGAATTAATCGGCTCGGAACAAATGTCGAATTTATTAAAAACTTTGCATGATAATTTTACTCATGTGGTTATTGATTCGCCGCCGATTGCGTCTTTTACCGACGGAGTTTTGATCGCATCGATGGTTGACGGTGTGATTTTGGTAGTTCACGCCGGAAAGAGTTCGCGGCAGGTTGTACGGCGTTCAAAACAACTCCTTAATGACATCGGTGCAAAGATTTTCGGTTGTGTTCTGAATAACGCAAATCTCAAAACGCAGGATAATTATTATTATTATCAAAGTTATTATCACCGCGATAGTTATCGGCACGACGACGAATAATTTATTAATAAAGTAAAAAGTGTTTGGAGTTTTAAGTTTTTTTAATCTGCCTGCACTTTTTACTTTTTTTTAGTAAAACCCGAAATAATTCAAAGTATTGATATACCAATTTGCGTGAATAAAATTAAAAAAACTTAACGGTTAAGCAGGCTGCTCTATCGACCGCCGGTGTTTGATAAAATCGAGATCGGCGGTCGTGAGAGCAGCCTACTTAACGATTATCATTTTATTTGAGCAAATTGGTATTAAGTAAGACAATCGTTATAAAATAATAAGAGAAAAGTTTCACGAGAGGTTATGGAAAAACAAACAAGAGTATTAGTAACAGGTGCGGGCGGCTTTATCGGAAGTCATTTAACGTCATATTTAAAGGAAAAAGGTTATTGGGTGCGCGGCGTTGATTTGAAATATCCGGAATTCGGCGAAACTGCTGCCGACGAGTTTGAAATTTTAGATTTGAGACGTTGGGATGCTTGTTTGCAGGCGACGAGAAATGTTGAAGAAGTCTATGCTTTGGCGGCGGATATGGGCGGAATGGGATTTATCTCGGCGCATCACGCGCAAATTCTGTATAACAATTCTTTAATCAATCTGCATACGCTCGAAGCGGCGAAAACCAACGGCGTAAAGAGATATTTATACACGAGTTCGGCTTGCATTTATCCCGAGCATCTGCAGGAAGAAACCGATGCTAAACCACTAAAGGAAGAGGACGCATATCCGGCGCAGCCGCAAGACGCATACGGTTGGGAAAAACTCGTCAGCGAAATCCTGTGTATGCACTATCGCAACGATTACGGAATCGAAACGCGTACGGTGCGTTTCCACAATATTTTCGGTGAAAAGGGAACCTGGGAAGGCGGTCGCGAAAAAGCTCCGGCGGCGATGTGCCGTAAAATTGCGCTTGCCAAACTGACCGGAAACACGGAAATCGAAATCTGGGGCGACGGCGAACAAACGCGTTCTTTCTGTTATATAAATGATTGTCTCGAAGGAATTTACCGCCTGATGCGCTCGGATTTTCACGAACCGCTCAATCTAGGGCAAGACCGGATGGTAACGATCAATCAACTTGCCGACATAATCGCGGAAATCGCCGGAATCGAGATTTCCAAAAAACATATAGACGGTCCGCAGGGCGTTCGCGGCAGAAATTCCGATAATGACAAACTTCGTAATGTTTTAGGTTGGGAGCCGCAAATCTCGCTCGAAGAAGGGTTGAAAACAACCTACCGCTGGATTGAAGCGGAGGTTTCCAAAAAAGAATCGAAAATTGGCGGAGAAAAATTTTTTAGAAATTCCGCCAATTAACCAATAAATATATGAATAGTAATTTTGCCGAAGTTTCAATAAATCAGGTAAAAGATTATTGGAACGAAAGACCGTGTAATATTCGGCATTCAACCGCCGAAATCGGCACAATCGAATATTTCAATCAGGTTGAAGCCAGAAAATACTTTGTCGAACCGCACATTCCTTTATTTGCCGAATTTGATAAATGGAAGGGCAAGAAAGTTTTGGAAATCGGTTGCGGAATCGGAACCGATACGATTAATTTTGCCCGTGCCGGCGCAGAGGTCACAGCCGTAGATTTATCCGTAAAATCTCTTGAACTTGCAAAAAAACGTGCTGAAGTCTTCGGGTTTTCGAATCAAATAAATTTTTTGGAAGCCAATGCCGAAAGACTTTCGGAATTTGTCAAGCCGCAAAAATTCGATTTGATTTATTCTTTTGGTGTAATTCATCATTCGCCCCATCCTGAAAATATTATCGAACAAATAAAAACCAATTATGCGGGTGAAAACAGCACTCTTAAATTAATGGTTTATTACAGATATTCCTGGAAAGTGTTTTGGATTTTAATGACTTATGGAAAAGGCAAATTTTGGAAATTAGACGAAATGATTGCAACAAATTCCGAAGCTCAAACCGGTTGTCCCGTAACTTATTCATACACAAAGGAAACCTTAAAAAATTTAGTCGGCAGCAAATTTGATATCGAGGATATTTTCGTCGAACATATTTTTCCCTACAGAATTCCGGAATATGTTAAATACGAATATATAAAAGAATGGTATTTTCGCTTTCTTCCAAATACATTATTCCGACAACTTGAAAAGCGTTTCGGCTGGCATCTTTGTCTAACCGCAAAATATAATCAAAAATAATTAAACAAAATAAAAAGGGAGTCAAATATTTTATTAATGATAAAAAATGTTTCAGTAATCGGTCTGGGAAAATTGGGTGCAAGTATGGCTGCGGCATTTGCCAGCCGCGGTTTGAATGTAATCGGGGTTGATATAAATGAACGGTCGGTCGAATTGGTTAATCAGGGTAAAGCACCTGTTCAGGAAACAGATTTGGAAAAATATATTTCGGAAAACAAAGAAAGAATAAGAGCGACTTTAAGCCACGAGGATGCAATTTTAAACTCGGATATTTCTTTTGTAATCGTGCCTACGCCAAGCGATGAAAAAGGTTCTTTTTCTTTGCAGTATGCAGCTTGGGCGTATAAAGAAATAGGACAAGCCCTTGCCAAAAAAGACGGTTATCATAATATTGTTTTGACCAGCACGGTTCTTCCGGGCGCAACCCGTTACGGGCTTCTGCCGATTTTAGAAAAAGAGTCGGGCAAAAAAGCCGGTGAAGATTTCGGAGTGTGCTATAGTCCCGAATTTATTGCCCTGGGAAGCATAATCAGAGATTTCTTAAATCCCGATTTTACGCTTTTAGGTGAAATAGACAAAAAAAGCGGCGATCAGGTCGAAGAGATTTATTCCCATGTTATGCTGAATAAGGCTCCCTGCAAACGTATGAGTTTAGAAAATGCAGAACTTACAAAGATATCCGTTAATACATTCGTTACTACAAAAATCACTTTTGCAAATATGCTCGCCGATATATGTGAAAAGATCCCCGGCGGAGATATTGATGTCGTAACGGATGCTTTAGGAACCGATACCCGCATCGGTCGAAAATATTTAACGGGTTCGATAGGTTACGGCGGTCCTTGTTTTCCGAGAGACAATGTCGCCCTAAGTTATATGGCACGTCAGCTAAATTTGGCAGCGACAATCGCGGAAACTACGGATGCTTATAATCGTTCGATAGCTGATCGCGTTATTGAAAAATTACGCCCGGTTATCTCGCCGGGTAAAACAATTGCGGTCTTAGGTTTGGCGTATAAACCTTTTTCGCATGTTGTTGAAGAGTCACAAGGCATTTATATAGCCTCGGCTTTATCAAAATCGGGTAACAGGGTGGTTGCATACGATCCCTTGGCAAATGAATCAGCCGAGGCGCAATTAAAGGGAAGTATTGTAATTTTAGACTCGGTTAAAAAATGTTTGGAGCAAGCTGAAATTATCCTGATCACAACGCCGGACAGTGAATTCAAAAATTTGGTTTCCAAAGATTTTAATGCCGGTAATAAAAAAGTATGTGTAGTAGATTTTTGGCGAATTCTGTGTGAGGAAGTCAGAAATGACGAGAATATACAATATATCGCCGTCGGAACCGATTCTGACAGCAAAGAAAATGAAACGCATCTCAAACGCTTGTGGGGAGAAACGACGAGTGCCTCGGCTGTGTGAAAAATGAGTTCGGATAAAATAAAGGTCGAAATCGTATCTGCCGTACATAATCGGAGAGAAATTACATTGCAATGTCTGCGAAGTATTCGCCGTTTGAATTCTGAAAGTCTTAATATTCACACGGTCGTCGTTGATGACGGTTCGACTGACGGAACTTTTGAAGCGATAACGGAAAACTTTCCCGAAGTGCAGGTAGTAAAAGGAGATGGAAATCTTTGGTACACCGAAGGCATAAATGTCGGAATCCGGGCGGCATTAAAACATAATCCCGATTATGTTTTAATGATTAATGACGATCAGATTTTCGATTCGCCGGCAGTTGAATATTTGGTCGAAACGGCAGAAAAATACCCGCGTTCGGTCGTCGGTTCGCTCTTACTTTTATGGGACACGCCGCACAAACTTTTTCAGGTTGCGCCCCGTTGGGAAACTTTTTCGGGCGGTTGGCGGCATTGGTATCAGCAGACGATCTGGACGCTGCCGCAAAAACCCTGGCAGGTGGAGCTGATCGTCGGAAACTGCCTGTTGGTTCCGGTACAGGCGTTTGCTGAAGAAGGTCTGATGGATTCAAAACGCTACCCGAATTTCGGTGATGCGGAATATACGCCCAGACTCAGAAAAAAGGGTTGGAAACTTCTTATCGAACCCCGCGCCAGAGTTTTTTGTCAGCCAAATAATATACCGGCAAAGGTTAAAAAAATGTCTCTCAAGGAGAAATTCGATGCATTGTTTATAAATCTCGGGCATATCCATAATCTGCGCCGCAGGTTTTATTCGAATTGGGATGGCGCACCGACCAAAATTCAAGGAGTTGCGGCTTTTACGGCTTTTTTTATACGGCTTTTATTAAGAAGAAACGCGGAAGGAGAATGGGGCGGTTTACAAAAGGAAAAACCGCTTTCGGAAACCTATTCGGAATATGTCGTAAAAGATTAAGCTTTTACGGGTATTTTATTGAAATAAAACGATTTAAATGATTGTACCGCAAAGATTACTTTAACTGTCTCGATGCCGACCTATAATAAACAACTTTAACAAAAAAGATCAAATAGAATGAGTCAATTACCGAAAAAGGTCTATTATGTGTGGAATTATTTTGAATGGGGCGGAGCGCAAATTTATTTTCTGGGTTTAATCAGAGAAATCAAAGAGATTGCGGAAATCAAGGTGATTTTACCTGCCCGATCAGATAAACAATTGATCCGGTTTATTGAAAATGAAAATATTCCGTATGAGTTTTTCGAAACAAAAGATTACGAAAAAAAGGCTTTCACATTAAAATCCAAAATCCTCCTGCATCGAAATAAGTTTAAAAGCGAATCGGATATGCTTAAATATCTGAAAAAATTAGATTTGTCCGAAAGTATCGTTCATATCGAACTTGCACCCTGGCAATCGCTTTATTCACTGTTGCGATTATCTCTTAAAACAAAAGTGTTTATCACGATGCATAATTCTTTGCCGCCGGTTCCGAAATGGCGGTATTTATTATGGAAGGCAAAATTTGCAATTATCACGAAATTCAAGAATTTTAATGTTTTCGCATCGAATGAAGATGCCAAAAAAAGCCTCAAACCGCTTGTGCCGAAAAAATTTTATGACACTATAAAGGTTACATACACGAATGTGAATCCCGTTGAAGTCGAAGAGGC
>CAYUGW010000023.1:12384-17228 GCA_964444245.1 uncultured Blastocatellaceae bacterium
TTTTGTTTTTATCACATCCGACGAGGTCGGCAAGGAGCATATCGATTTATTTAAATTATTGAGAATCGCGGATCTATTCGCGCTCGTCAGCTTTCAGGAAGGTTTGCCGATTTCTCTGCTCGAAGCGATGGCACTCGGAATTCCGAGCATTTCGACAAATGTCAACGCCATCCCGGAAGCCGTTAAACATCTGGAAACAGGCTGGTTAATCGAAGCAGGCGATGCGGATCATCTGGCACTTGCGATAAATACTTTAAAGAATGATAAAAATTTACGTGAGAAAATATCTAAAAACGGTCGGGATTTCGTACTGGCAAATTTTAACGAAAAAGTCGTAGCAAAAATTGCTCTGGAAAGATACAAGGAATCATTCAGATAGAATTTGACTGAACATAAAATCAGCCGAAAGCGGAAAAAAGAACTGACAAAACATTAAAGAAAAAAGTATATGAGTAACGATTTCGGGAATAAATATTTAAATAGATGCGGTATAAAAAAGACCGATTTGATATTTATCTTGTTATGTTCGATTTTTTTATATCTGCATCTGTTTATCTTGCCGGCAACGCCGATTTTTTTTGAAGAAGATCATCTGTTTATTGCACAGGATGCCTGGAGAATGTATCTCGGAGAAGAAATTTACCGAGACTTTTTCCAACTCGTGTTTCCGGGAACGCAGGTTGGCTATTTAATTTTGTTCAAAATTTTCGGGACAAAATTCTGGACAATCGCTTTAATGATTTTCCTGCATGGAATGGCTTCAACCGTTATTTCTCTGGCAATTTCCAGAAAGATTTTCACTGAACATATTTGGTATTCGTATTTACCGCCGTCTTTGTTTTTGTTTTTCGGGTTTCGTTGGGCTGGTCTCGACGGCAGCCACCGGATGTTCAGTCCGATTTTTGCAATGCTGGCGGTTTTGATCTTGATAAAGTCCAGAACTTTTACAAGAATTCTGCTTGCCGGCGTATTTTGCGCCTTAGCCGGATTTTTTACCCAGCAGCGCGGTTTTCTGGCAGTGGCAGCGATAGCTGTTTTTCTATTGGCTGACGAATTGATACGGAAAAAAGACCGGAAAGGCTTTATATTAAAAGAATTAACTTTGGGACTGAGTTTTACGGTTACTTTGACCGCTTTGATTCTGCCCTTTGTTTTATCAACCGGGATCGGCAAGTTTATAGATTATACATTTTTCTATATCTCTAATTATGTACAAGATTCGACCGGGAATTATGAATCATATTTATTAAACATCAATAGAGCAATAGAGCAAGGCTTGACTGCGACAGCCGTGATGATTTTGTATGTGGGAATTATTCCTTTAATTTACATTATTGTTTTTATTTATCTGGGATTAAAAAGAAGGGATGAAAATGTTGCATTTAAAATGCAGATTTTCCTTATTGCTCTAATGGGCGGTTTTCTAACTCTCGGAACATTTGCACCGAGTCCCAGCAGATTTTATCAGATTGCGGTTCCGGCATTGATTCTGTTTGTTTGGATGATTTATCAATTATCGAATAAAACCGTTCAAATCATAAAAGTTGCCGTCGTCGGTTTAATAATTTTCGGTTTAGTTTTATCGATCAGAATCCAGACAAATTGGGAAACGGAAATACTAAATACGAGAAGCGGACAAATTGCCTTTCTTTCGCCTGTAACGATTGAAAGATATAAATGGTTGGCGGAGAATGCCAATGAAGACGATACAGTCTTTGAAGTTTATATCTGTGCCGTAAATTTTCCGCTTTTGCTGAAAAATCCGACTCGAGTAACCTTTCTTTTAAATACGGCATATACACCGGAATGGATGGTTTCTCAATCAATCGAAGATTTAGAAAATAAAAAGACCCGTTTTATAATTTGGGATGCTATTTGGACGGAAGAATTAGAAACGATTGAGGAAGGCGAAAACTTAAAGCCTCTGTATGATTATTTACAGGAAAAATATTACATAAAAAAAGATTTTACACCTTATAACAATCGTAAAATGCAATTATGGGAAAGAAAATGATTTGAATAATGAAGAATCAATTATTCATTTTACGGCAGGTTGAAAAGAATTAATGAGTAAAAAAATAGAACTCGTTCAAAGAGTAGAGTTTATAAAAAAGGCTTGTGCCGGAAAAAAGGTACTGCATCTCGGCTGCACCAATTATCCATATACAAAAGAAGCGATTGAAAACGAAATGCTTCTGCACACGGAATTGGGAAAAATAGCCGGAGAGCTTTACGGTTTCGATTTTGACCAAGCCGGAATAGATATTTTAGAAAGATCAGGCGTGGAAAATCTTTTTCAGGCGGATTTGGAAAAACTCGAAGATGTTGATTTGGATGAAACCTTCGAAGTGATTATTGCCGGAGAGATAATCGAACATTTAAGAAATCCGGGATTATTCTTAAAAGGAATTCAAAGATTTATGAATTCCGAAACAAATCTTGTAATCACGACGGTTAATGCCTTTTGTGCGCACAGATTCGTAATTTACGGTTTGCGCGGGAAAGGCGGATATAACGAACCCGTTCACCCGGATCACGTCGCTTATTATTCCTACAAAACTCTAAGTCTGGCGATCAAAAGAGAAAATTTATTTATCAAGGATTTTTATTTCTACGATTTAGGCACGGAACATCGACCGTTTAACCCGTGGTATTACAATTTTATAAATGATCTGAGCGTGAAGTTTTCTCCGCAATTAAGCGACGGAGTAATTGCGGTTTGCGGTTTAAACCAAAGTTGAATCAGCAAGAGCAAAACCTTCTAGTGAGCAAGTTGATTATTAATAAACCTGCTCACTAGAAGGTTTCGCTCTTGCTGACTCAGGGTTTTTTTCTGCCGACAAAAACCAGTTTCCCCCATTTTTGCCAGGACTTTTCCCGCACAAAATGCTTTTCCAGCAAACTGAAAACTTGATCCGCCCGCCCGAGCCATTGAAAATATGTTTCCGCTTCATAATGCGTCATGACGGCAAAGGCATCGAATTTTTTCGATATGCGGCGCAGAAGACTTCTTTCGCTTAAAAAATGTATGACATGCAGAAAAGGTGTGAGCCACGGTTCGACCAGAATAAACTTTCCGCCCGGGCGCAAAATGCGGCTGACTTCCGAAAGAGTTTGGTCTAAATCAGCGGGAATTTCCGGCAGATGATGCAAACCGCCCTGGACGATAAAGATGTCGCGGCTGTTGTCTTCAAGCGGCATTTTCCGGCAATCGGCTTCGTATAGTTTGGCTCTCCCTTCGTATTTTGCCAGCAGTTCGCCGGAAATATCCACGCCTTCGAGATTTGTAAAACCGAAATGTTCGAGTGCCTTCAAACCGTTGCCGCGCCCGCAGAATATATCAACTATTCGTGCGTCGCGCTTCCATTCGTGCTGACCGATTTTTTTCAGCCTGCCGATGAATTTCTTAATTTCTTCTTCGGGCGTTTCAAAACGAGTGTAGGCTTCTTCCCAAGCCGTCTGAATCTCGCGGCTCGTCAAAGTGTTTTTGTCCAGTAATTTAGTCGGTATTTTCACGGAATTCATTAAATTTTTCTTTAAAGTTTTTTAGCCACCATTTGAATATTCGATGTCGAAAATCCGAATTTTGCCCGGATTATATCCAACCCTGTAAAAACTGCCAGCAGCGGTATGTTACGAAAAGGATCAAAGAATTTGGCAATGCGCGGTAAATTCATTTTATCTAAAACGATATGATGAAGCGAATAAATCCAAAAGGAATGCGCCGGCAGATAATTAAATTCCAAAATTTCCAGTCCGGCTTCAGCCGCCAGACGCTTCAGAGATTTTTCGTTTAAAAGATTCCAGTGGCGCGGAAAATGATAGCCGCCCCAGTATTTACGGCGAAAAATCCTGGTGTCGAAACTTTCCGTATTCGGAGTTTCGATGATTAAAACACCTTCGCGGCGCAGGAGTTTTGCCATTTCCCGCATCATTTCGACCGGTGATTCGACGTGTTCGAGAACCTGCAGCGAAACAATCAAATCAAACGAATCGGCGGGCAGTTCCTTTTCGGCATCCTCGATTCTGCCGGCAAACCCCTGAAAACCGTCCGCTTTCAATTTTGAAATGATTTTTTCCTCCATCTCCACGCCGTAGAGCTGATCTTTGGGAACTCCGAACTTGTGGAGCATACGCAAATATCTGCCGTCGCCGCAGCCGACATCGAGAAAAACGGGTTTGTCGGTCGAAACATATTTGAGCCACGTCTCAGCCTTTTTTTTGTCGAGATAATTTTTCGCTTTAACGGCAATCGGATGAACCGTTTCCGCATAATTATAAGAATAATAATTCGGCGGATAAATAATGGACAATTCTTCCTTGACCGGGCGCGGATTCAGATACCAATTGCTGCACGTTCCGCATTCGACGACGTTAAAAGTATCTTCGGTCGTCGCATATTCGTAATCCTTGCCGGTTGTTACAAAGGAAGATTCGACGCTGTTGCAGACTCCGCAGGCGACTTCTTCGATTTTTAATGTTTTTTCAAGCATTTTTTGAAATTTTGAGCGGCAGATTTTTTATTACTTGAAACAAAAAAACGAGATAGCTGCCGCGAACCGTAATTTCGGGAATCTCTTTTACCTCACGGTGTACCTTCGGCAGATTGTAATAGGGAACTCCCACCCACAGGTGATGTTCGGCGTGATAGTTCATATTATGCGGCGAGAAGAAAACTCTCTCTACAGGGTTAGAAGTAAAGGTTATAAGCCGGTCGGCATCGGTTTCTTTATTTGAAAGTCTTAAAACGCCGTGATCGCAAAAAGCACGGATTTCGTCGGGCAAAAATACCAGAAAATAAATCGGTGCAACCCACAAAATCGGATAAAGCCACCAAACTCCGA
>CAYUGW010000024.1:0-16935 GCA_964444245.1 uncultured Blastocatellaceae bacterium
TTCCGCCGCCGGTTTGAGCGAATATTTCGCTTCGTCAAACGGCATTTTCTTTTCTACGGCTTTTTGCCTGTCCTTGATCGGTCGTCCGAGATGCGAGGCGATAATAACCTTTGCGCCTTGCGTGAGCGCGTATTTAATAGTTGGCAGCGCGCCTTGAATACGCGTGTCGTCTTCAACTTCCCCGTCCTTGATCGGCACGTTGAAATCTACACGGATAAAAACTCTCTTTCCTGTTATATCAATATCTTTGATCGTTTTTTTGTTCATTTTTATTTGTTAATATCACAACGGTTAAGCAAGCGGTCTTTGACCGCGTTTTCCCATTAAAATATCGGATTACGCAGTCAAAGACCGCTTGCTTAACAATGCTTTGTTAAATTTATTTTCTCGTTCAAAAGTTTTTTATAAACCTTTATCGGCAATAAACTTGATCAAATCACGTACGCGGCACGAATAACCCCATTCGTTGTCATACCACGAAAGAATTTTGACGGTCGTGCCGCCGATTACTTTTGTATTTGCCGCGTCAACGATTGACGAATTCGGATTTCCGCGAAAATCTATCGAAACGAGCGGTTCTTCTTCAAACGCGAGAATTCCTTTTAATTCTTCGTTTGCCGCGTTTTTTAAAACCTGATTGACTTCTTCGGTCGAGGTTTCTTTTTCGAGATTCATCACAACGTCAACGAGTGAAACATTCGGAGTCGGAACGCGGACGGAAATTCCGTCGAATTTGCCTTCTAATTCCGGAATTACAAGCGCAACCGCTTTTGCCGCGCCGGTCGAAGTCGGAATCATCGAAAGTGCCGCTGCGCGAGCGCGGCGCAAATCTTTATGCGGCAGATCGAGTAATTGCTGATCGTTCGTATAGGAATGAATCGTGTTCATCAGCGCGTTTTTGATGCCGAATTTGTCGTGCATCACCTTCGCAACCGGCGCGAGACAGTTTGTCGTGCAAGATGCGTTTGAAATTATATGATGATTTGCCGCATCGTATTTATCTTCATTTACGCCGAGAACAATCGTTATATCTTCGCCCTTTGCCGGAGCAGAGATGATTACTTTTTTGACCGAACCGCGAATATGTTTGTTTGCGTCTTCCGCTTTGGTAAATATTCCGGTTGATTCGATTATGATTTCCGCACCGACTTCTTCCCAGGGAATCAGCGACGGGTCTCTTTCGCTGAAAACCTTAAAACTTTCATTATTTACTTTAATCGTGTCGCCGTCCGCTGAAATATCTTCTTCGAGATTGCCCATCACCGAATCATATTTAAGCAGATGAGCCAGTGTTTTTGTGTCTGTCAGATCATTTACCGCTACGAAATCTATATCAGCATCGCCGAGTGCCGTTCTTAAAACATTGCGCCCAATTCGCCCGAAACCGTTAATACCTACTTTTATAGCCATTTTAATTAAAATCCTCCTGAAAATTTTTATCCGATAAAAACTTGAAGATAACTTAAATTTAACGAAAGTTCAAAGTAGGCTTTTAGATGTTTTTAAGGCAAAATAGCAAATACAAGGAATAAAAACTTATCCAAATAAATGAAACAAACAAAAAATTTTAGTCGTAAGAACCAATTGAGTTTTTAACCATTTATTTTATCAATTTTCAAAACTCGGAGCCTTTATATAAATGAAAACATTTCGTAAAAATGTGCGAATAATTGCAATTCTTTTTATCCTGTTCTGTTTCGGCATAACAGATGCTTTCGCTCAGGATGTCAGATCGAAACTACAAATTGCCAGATCAAATATTGAAAACAATGAGGAAATTTCCAAAGCGGATGAAAAAACCAAGCCTGAAAAAGATTCGGTAAAATCCGATAATGAGAAGCCGAACGCCAATCTTCCCAAATATTCGAATACAACTAATTTAAACAGAGTCGGCGTGCAAACTTCCGATACTCTGACGCTTTCACTCGATGATGCGATTCGCCGTGCGTTGCAAAACAACAACACAATCGAAATTGCCAGAGACGATATTCGTTTTCAGGAAACGCAGCTTCGCTCGCTTCGCGGATTTTATGATCCGGTTTTAAGCTTTACGCCGACCTACACGCGCAATTCAAGCACCGGAAATGCGGCAACCAATGATTTCCGGGTTAATTCGAATATCAGGCAAAATCTCGGTTCGGGCGGTTCTTATGACGTGTTTTTCAATAATACGCGCACGGAAAATTCTTTTACGCAAGCACAATTAACATCGGGTTCGTCCGGCATCAGCGGTTCGAGCGGTTCGGCGTTTTATTCAACCAATACCGGAATTCAATTTAACCAGCCGCTTTTTAGAAATTTCGGGATTGACAACACGCGCCGCCAAATAAGGATTCAGAGAAAATTCCTGCAACAATCCGACGCAGATTTTCGCCGCCAGACAATCGAGATAATCGCACAGGTTCAGAGATCATATTGGGATTTGGTCTTTGCTCTGCGCGATCAGCAAAATCGTCTGGCAAACTTGACTCTGGCAAGAGAAAATCTGCGCCAGATCGAAGCAAAAATCGAAGCCGGTGCAGAAGCACCGCTGGCGCGTGCCGAAGTAAATACAGAAGTTGCCAATCGTGAATCCGATTTGCTGATCGCCACACAGCAGGTTTCGATTGCCGAAAACACCCTGAAAACCTTGCTTCTGCGCGAACCGTCCGCACCCGAATGGACGGCTTCGCTGATTCCGACCGATCAACCCGTCTATAGCGATGAACCTATAATTTTAGACGATGCGATGAAGGATGCGATGCAAAACCGCCCCGAACTCAGGCGTTTGAATCTGCAAAAGGAAATCAATGAAATTGACTTGAAGTATTTCAGAAACCAAACAAGACCTCGCATTGATTTAGTCACATCATTTTCGCTAAACGGAATTTCCAGAGGAATTACGGGCGAAAATGTAGATGTTACCGTTCCCCGATTTACCGGTAATGATGGTGAATTATTTAATTATATAAATGATCTGAGAGCTTTCAACGGTTTACCGATTTTAACTAATCCACCTGTTACAATCCCGGCAACGCCGAATTTTTTAGTCGGCGGGTTTAATCAATCTATTAGCAATATTTTCCGCTCGGACGCGCCGAATTATTCGGTCGGCGTAACGATTGAATTTCCCTTGCGAAACCGTACGGCGCAGGCAAATCTTGCCGGAGCGAGAGTTACGGAAGAACAGATCGCCGCGCAAACACGTTCGCAGGAACAACAGGTCATTCGCGAAGTCCGGGATGCGGTTCAAGCGGTTGAAACCTCGCGACTGAGAGTTCTGACCGCCCGCCGCGCCCGAGAAAATGCCGAGATACAGCTTGACGGCGAGAGAAAACTTTTTGAAGCCGGACGGTCAACGACATTTCTTCTTTTTCAGAGAGAAAATGCCCTTGCTGCCGCCCGCAACGCCGAGATCCGCGCCGAAACCGATTATAACAAAGCCCTTTCGGATCTCCAGCGCGTAACTTCAACTACGTTTAGAGTCAATAACATAACGATTGATTCTCCGGTTGATGACGATCAATAATTCAAAAAATAAACTTAAAGTAAAAAATAAAGAGTCGGCAATGCGACTCTTTATTTTTTACTTTAAGTTTTTGCGAAATTGATTTATAAAATCATAAAAAGTATCTTTGATAACGTGAAAATTTCCGCCGTAATCATAACTTTTAACGAAGAAAAAAACATCCGCCGCGCCGTCGAATCGGTCAAATGGGCGGACGAAATTATCGTCGTTGATTCGGAATCAGGCGATAAAACACGCGAAATTGCCGAATCACTCGGCGCATCCGTTTTTGTTCAAAAATGGCTCGGATTTTCGAAACAAAAACAATTTGCCGTTGAAAAGGCTTCAAATGATTGGATCTTCAGCCTTGATGCCGATGAAGAAGTTTCTGAACATTTAAAGGCTGAAATTCTGAAAATAAAAGATTTACCCGAAATTGAAAAAGCCGACGGTTATAAAATCCCCAGACTTTCATTTTATATGAATCGTCCGATTCGCCACAGCGGTTGGTATCCCGACCGCCAGCTTCGTTTTTTTAATCGAAATAAAGGACAATGGAAGGACGTTTTGATTCACGAATCCGTCGAAATGAAGAAAGGGGCGAAAGTGAAAAATCTCGAATCCGATATTTATCATTTCAGCGTTGAAAATGCCGCGCATCATCATCGGATGATTGGCGAAAGATACGCGCCGCTTGCCGCTCGTCAGATGTTTGAACGCGGGAATACGACTTCTCCGCTTAAAATCTATACCGCCGGTTTAACGACTTTTTTGCAAACTTACATTTTAAAAGGCGGTTTTCTTGACGGCTTGCCCGGTTTTGCCATCGCCCGTTTTGCCGCGCACCACGCTTTTCTCAAACACCTTTTACTATGGGAAAAAATCGAGGCAGACAAGAATCGGAACAAATAACTCAAAGTCTGTCTTCTTAAATACAACCCGCATTTTTTTATACTCATCCAAGCTTTCAGTTTAGCGATCATTTACGGTATATTTAAACCTTGGATTCGGATATTTCCGTTTTAATAATATGAAAAAAATAATTTTCCTTTTATCGTTTTTGTTTATTTTTTCTATTGCGGTGTTTGCCCAAAAAGGTGTTGACCCGCAGACCGATAAAATCAGAACCGAAGGAAACAAAACAACCCGCACAAACGATGTCAGCCGCACAATTAATTGGGGAATTGGTAAAACAAAGGTTCGCCCGCCGCTGGAAAATCCGTACAAATTAAATTCGCGGCGCGACCGTTTAATTGAAAATATTATTAATATCTTGAGTGAAAATCAGGTTATTGTTGACGAATCCGCTTCGAGATTGCCGGACGGAATTATTGTTACGCAGCCCTTTGTTTTTGCAAAAAGTCCGGTTACATCGCCAACCGAATTAAATCGTTATGCGATTTTGCCTAATTCCGATACTTCATGGAATCGCGGAAGATATACCTTTACCATTGAAATTCAATCTATTGACGGAATGCAGAATAATGTTTATGTAACCGCAAAGATCGAAGGCAGATCAAGCAACGGTCTGACGCAGGAATGGACGACCTTGCCGAGTTCCGGCTTGGCTGAAGATAAGTTTTTATCAAAATTGATTGAAACGATCACCGGAATTTCACCCGATGCTTCGCAAAAGGTAGATGATCAACCTTAGTTATTAAAAATTTTATGTCGGGTTTTATTCGTACATTTTTAATCTTTTTGTTTTTGTTTTCCGCATCGATAATTGTCCGGGCGCAATTTGATACGTCCACATCGAGCGGAAGACCGAGAAGTGAACCGCTGCCTCAAAATATCCTGGAAACTCTGGCTAAAAAACAAATTGAAGACAATAAAAAGGAGTTTGAAGCACTTTTAAAGAGGGGCGAAGAAGCGGTAAAAATGAGCTTTGAACTGCAAAAATCTTTCGTTAAACATAATAAATTAACCACACAAGACCAAAATAAATTAAAAGATTTAGAAAAATTGCTGAAAAGAATTCGCAAGGATTTAGGCGGCGCGGATGATGAAGAGGACATCGAAGAAAAACCGACTTCGATGGGTAATGCCTTAAATTCGCTGAAAGACTCGACGGAAAATCTCTATCAGGAAATAAAGAAAACTTCCCGTCACACGATTTCAGCGGTTGCGATAAAAAGTTCAAATACTATTTTGTATATCGTAAAATTTTTGCGATTAGGAAAATAAGTCAGTTTTAAATTTGTCTGGTATAAAAAAATCGTTCGGAGTTCCGCCTTTAGGCGGCTTTTTCGCTGCGTTTTGCAGGAAGCAGGCATAACTAAAAACCGAACCCCGACACTTTTCTTAACTTTTGTAAACAGAGCTATTAAAATCTATGTCGAAAGCAATTTTTCTTCTAATTCCACTTTTTTTATTGTTTATAAACCTTGAAAAGACCTTTGCCCAAATTGAAGACGACGAGATCGTTAAAATTGAATCTTCTTTAGTTATATTAAATGCAACAATTACTGATTCAAAAGGTATGCCGGTGGCGGGATTGATTCAAAATCAATTTAAGATTTTCGAAGACGGCGTAGAACAGAAAGTCGAGGTTTTCGAAACGGCGGAAACTCCGTTTGCGGCGGTAATTCTGCTCGACACTTCCGGCAGTATGGAGCAGCGCATTTCACTGGCGCGTTCAGCGGCAATTAATTTTTTGGACGGTTTGCGCGCGGATGACAATGTGGCGATTTATAATTTCGACACAAAAGTTTCGCTCGTACAGGATTTTTCAAACTCGCGTGATATTACGCATCAAATTTTCGATTTGAAAGCCTACGGTTGGACGGCTTTAAATGACGGAATTTACAAAGCCGCCGAAGAATTGGCAAAACGTCCCGAAAAACGCAAGGCAATCGTCGTTTTATCGGACGGTGCAGACAACCGGAGCGGCGTTTCAAATGCCAAAGCATTAAAAGCCGCTCTTGCCATTGACGCGACAATTTACACGATTGATATGTCGGGTTCGCAAGACAGAAGCCGCGAAAAAATGCAGAATCAATCGAATTTGAAAAATTTTGCCGAAAAAACAGGCGGATTGTTTATTGCGACTCCCGGCGGACTTGCCATGCGCGAGGCTTTCAGCAATATCGTCAAAGAACTCGGCACGCAATATACGCTCGGTTACGAACCTCAAAACCTGAAAAAAGACGGGAAATGGCGAAAACTCGAACTTCGCGTGGCGCGTCCGAATCTCAATATCAGAACGCGCAAAGGCTACAACGCTCCGAAAGAAAAAAGATAAATGCTCTTTTTTGAACATTTATCTTTCATTGTTAAAGATTTACTGAAAACTACTCGGAAACTTCATCATCATCCTTTAAGACAAAGGTGATAATCATATTAACGCGAAATTCCGAGACTTTGCCGTTTTCGATACTGATTTTCTGTTCTTTGATCCACGCGCCTTTTACATTTTGAATTGTTTTACAAGCTTTGTTTATTCCTTGATTTATCGCATCCTCAAAACTTTTCTCTGAAGACGCGGTAATTTCGATATTTTTTGCTACTGACATATTTCTTTCTCCTATTTTTGTATTTCATAAATTTTCCCTTTTTATTGATTAAAAAGCAAACGAATCAAATTTTAAACTTATTTAGAAGGTCGTTTTGTTGCGCGATTTATCCTTGTGACGTTCGATTGCATAATCAACCAGAGCATCAATAATTTCGGGAAATTCCATTCCCGTTCCCGCCCACATTTTCGGAAAACCGGAAGCGTCGGTCAGTCCCGGCAGAGTGTTGATTTCATTAATCAGAAGCGCACCGTTATCATTTCGCAAAAAGAAATCAACCCGCGCCAAGCCCGCGCCGTCAATTGCCCGAAATGCCGTTATCGCCATTTTCTGAATTTTTTTCGTTAATTCTTCCGAAACGAATGACGGAACAATAAATTCATTATTTCCAGTTCCGGCGTATTTTTCTGTATAATCCAGAAATTTTTTGTCAGCCGCTTTGACGATATATTCGCCCGGCAGACTCGCTTTCGGATCGTCGTTGCCGATTACGGCGCATTCGATTTCGCGCATATCGAGAGCTTCTTCGACAATAATTTTGCGATCATATTCGGCGGCTAAATCAATCGCGTTTCTGAGAGATTCTTCGCCGTCAGCTCTTGAAACTCCGACGGACGAACCCAGATTTGCCGGTTTGACAAAACACGGGAAACCGAGTTTTGCGCCGACCTGCGAAACGACCGCCGATTTATCGCGCTCCCATTCGCTTCGCAAAAACCAGACATATTTGCACATCGGCAATTCCGCATCACGAAAGAGCGTTTTCATCACGACCTTATCCATTCCGCATGCCGAAGCCAAAACTCCGCAGCCGATATACGGAATATTCGCCATTTCAAAAAGCCCTTGAATCGTGCCGTCTTCGCCGTAAGTTCCGTGCAAGACCGGAAAAATCACATCTATACTTGTAAATTTTACTTCACCTTCCGCCGCATCGAGTCTTGTCAGCCCTTTGTATTTCGTGTCGCCGAGCAGAGCAACCGTGTTTCTTGCAAAGTTTTCCGACTCGGAATTTAACAAATTTTGCGTTTCCGTCGGCAAAAGTGCCATCGAATCAAACGGGTTCAACCAATTTCCCTCTTTGGAAATAGCAATTGGTATTACTTCGTATTTTTCTTTATTGATTAGTCCGATCACGGTTTTTGCCGAACGAACAGAAATTTCGTGTTCGCCCGAACGCCCGCCGAAAATAATGCCGATACGTGTTTTCATAGATTGTAAAAGTTAAAAACTGCAAAAGTAAAAAAAGTTAAAAAGTTTATAAAATCGTTTTGCCCAAAGCCGAAAGAATAAGTTCGCAGGCTAATTCGACGGTTATGTTGCTGGCATCGATCATCGGATTTACTTCGACGATTTCAAACGAACGAAGCAAGCCGGTTTCGGCGATGCTTTCCAATGCAATATGTGCTTCTCGATATGTCGTTCCGCCGCGCACGAGCGTTCCCGAACCGGGCGCAAAGCGCGGATCAATCATATCAACGTCGAAAGTTACGGCAAATCCGGCTTCGGCGTTTGAGGCGATTTTTATCGCATCTTCGACGCATTCGATCATTCCGCGCCGGTCAATATCCGCCATTGTAAAAAAATTTTTCCGCAGACCAAGATCGTGAATTCTATTCTTTTCGCCGATGTCCAAATCTCTCGCGCCAATGTGGGCGAAAAATTTCGGATTGAGTTTAGGCGAAAAACCTTCAAGACCGGCAAGCGATGTTTCGCCTAAACCGAGTAGCGATGCCAGAGGCATTCCGTGAATATTTCCCGAAGGCGAAGTTTCGTGCGTGTTTATATCTGCGTGTGCGTCAAACCAGATGAGCCCGATTTCCTTTTCCTGAGCTTGATAAAACGAAGAAATTCCTGAAAACGAACCGATGGCAATCGAATGATCGCCGCCTAAAATCACCGGAATTCTTCCGTCTTTTAAGATTTGCTTGACATCTGCGGCGATATTCCGGCTCGACTGGATCATTTCCTTTAAATATTTCGGATTTTCATCTTTTTCCGCAATATATTCCGGTTTAACAATTTCTACATCGCCGTAATCCTTTAAATCATAGCCGAGTTCCTCGATATGTTCGGTCAAAAATTTATCTTGAATTGTTGATAAACGTATTGCCGTTACGCCGAGTTCACTTCCTTTCTTCCCCGCCCCGAAACCGAGCGGAACGCCCAAGATCCCGACCTTTTTGTCTCTTCCCGGATAAAATCTGTTTTCTAATTTCATAATTCTTATTTTTTATAATTCCCCAAAACCGCTTAAAAATAAATTCTCAATTGCCTCTAAAGCCGCTTGTTCGTCTGCGCCTTCGACTTCCAGATCAAGTTCGACTCCCTTTGAAGCCGCCAGCGCCAAAACGCTCAAAATTGATTTGGCATCGGCAAAAACCGCATTATCCTTTCGCTTTAATTTAATCCTACTTTTAAAGGTTGCCGCCAGACGTACAAGTTGGGCGGCGGCTCGGGCGTGCAACCCGAGTTGATTGATTATTTTGATTTTCGCTTCAAGCATCTTTTTTCAACTTGTGCGGCTCGAGCAATTCGCTCGTTCGATAAATTGCTTGTTTTCCCTGTTCTTCAACCTCTTTTGCCAATTCCGAAAGAGTCGTTTCCTTGTTTTGCGAAGCAAGTTTGATAACCATCGGAAGATTCACGCCCGTGATAATTTCGACCTCGTTTTGCTTGATAAACATTGCCGAAATATTTGTCGGTGTTCCGCCGAACATATCGGTTAAAACCAGTACGCCTTTGCCGTCGGAAACCGATTTTATCGCCCTCGAAATCTCGTCTTTTGCCAATTCGACATCATCGTGCCAACCGATTGAAACCGCTTTTATATGGCTCAAACCTCCGACGACGGTTTCTGCCGCCGCTAAAAGTTCGTTGGCAACTTGTCCGTGCGAAACAACTACGCCGCCGATTTTTTTCATAATTTTTTCTTAAAACCTCGATTATTTATGATTGTTTTTTTTGGAGATTGAACTTTGATTATTTCTTTATAATTGCAAAAGCTTGATTTTCCGCAAAATAATTAACAATTATAAATTACCAATGAATAATTTTTTTGGAAAATTATTAATTTAATTTTTTCTTGATCGAAATAATAAACTCAAAACTTATTTTTGAACATCCCGATGCAAAACCGAAACTTCAAAATCCCCATTTTGCAAGGCTTCCGCAAGTTTGTTGGCAACTCTTACCGAACGATGCCGCCCGCCGGTGCAGCCGACACCGATCGTCAGATATGATTTTCCTTCGCGTTTGTAAAGCGGAAGCAGATATTTCAGTAAATCAATAAAACGTCTGCTTGTTTCCTGAACTTCATCCTGATTTTCCAAAAATTTGATTACTTTTTCGTCCGTTCCGGGTAACTCCCGCAATCCTTTTTCAAAATACGGATTCGGCAGATGCCGAACATCAAAAAGCAAATCAACACGGGAAGGAACGCCGTGTTTATGTCCGAAGCTCAAAATTTGAACGTGAAGCGGAGTTCTATCGTCAAATTGTCCGAATTCTTCCAAAAGAAACCGCCGCAAAGTATGAACGGTATGCTCCGATGTATCAATTATCAGATTTGATTTTTCTCTAACCGGGCGCATCGCTTCTTTTTCATCACGGATTGCTTCGAGCAAACCCTTTCCGCTTTCTGCCGGATGCGGTCGACGCGTTTCGCTGAAACGTCTTTGCAAAACTTCATCAGAAGCCTCGAAAAACAGTACGAACGGCATCAGTTTTTTTTGTAATTTCGCCAATTCGGTCGGAAATTCCAATAAAAAATGTCTTTCCCGAATATCAATAACGAGTGCGGCTTTTTCAATCGCGACGGTTTCTTCGGAATTAGGAATTAAAAGACGAGAAAAAGGTTTAAGCATCGTCAGCGGCAGATTGTCAACGCAAAAATAACCCAAATCTTCAAAAGCATTGGTCGCCGAACTCATCCCCGAACCGCTTAATCCGGTGATGATGACAAAATTCGGATAGATTTTGTTTTCTTTTGTAGCTTGGGACATATTTTTAAAATTTAGTTTATCAAAAACTTCTGCTAACCTGCATTTAACACCGCCGAATGTTTTTCGATCAATTTTTGTGCGGCATTGATTCCCGAAATATGTAGTAAATAAACACGTACGGCGGTTTCAGCCAAAGTCGAAAGATTTCGCCCGACGCTGACCGGCAAAATGAATTTTTTTATTTTTACGCCGAAAATCTCTTCATCGCGTATCTCCAAACCGACTCTTTCGATTTCTTCCATCTCATTCCATTTTTTAAACTCGATCAGCAATTCGATGGTTTTATTTTTGCCGATTGCCGAAACGCCGAACAGATCGCGGATATTTAAAATTCCAAGCCCGCGGATTTCCAGATGTTCCCGCGTAATTTCAGGCGCACTCCCTTCTAAACTTTCACCGATTTTCTTGATAAACACTGCGTCATCGGAAATAAAACGATGTCCGCGGGTGATTAAATCGAGAGCGCATTCGGATTTTCCGATTCCCGATTCGCCGAGAATCAAAACCCCGATCCCGTACATTCCCATCAAAACTCCGTGAAGCGTGATATGCGGAGCAAGAATTTCCTGTAAAAATTTTGTTACCTCATTTATTGCCAGTGAACTCACATCCGATGTGCGAATTACGGGCAGAGATTTTTCATCGGCAATTTCCAATAATTCTCCGGCGGGATCGAGATTTTTTGTCACCAGAATACAACAGATTTTGTCCAAATCGAGATTTTTGATCGCTTGAATTCGATCTTCGCTTTTCAGTTGGTTTAAAAATGCAATTTCGCTCTGTCCGACAATTTGAATGCGACCTTCGTGAATATAATGGGCAAAACCGGCAAGCGCAAGTCCCAGCTTTTGAATTCGTGAAGATGAAATTTCTCTTTGTTTAAGACCTTTTTCTCCGGCTAAAACGCTTAGATTCAGTTTGTTGGAAGATTTTTCGACAAAATCCGAAATGGTGATTCTGGGGGAATTGTTTATAAAATCTGACTGCATTATCGGGGATTGTTTTTTTTGGAGAGTTTTGCCGGAGCAAAACTCTCCAAAAATATTTTTGAAAAATTAACTGTTTTGAAATTACGGTTGTATCAAACCGTAATTTCCATCGTTTCGCTTGTAAATAACGGCTACATTTTGATTTTCTGCGGTTCTAAAAACCAGAAATTGATTGTCCTGTTCTTCTAAATTCAAAATTGCTTCTTCGGGTGTCATCGGTTTGACCGCATAAGTTTCCGTAGTAATAATTCCGGGTGCATCCGGTTCAGGGACGATTTCGGTTTCCGGTGTCGGAATCGTGCCGAGTTTTTCGGCTTTTTGATGTTTGTCAATTATTTTGTTTTTTAATTTCAGAGCTTGTTTCTCGATTTTCGCAATCGTTTGAGAAAGGGATTGATACATATCTGAAACGCTGGTCGTCGCATTTAATACTTCATTGCGCCATTTTACAACAATTTCCGAGCGATGTTTGCCTCTTTCGACTTCGATAATGACGTGGGCTTTATTGTCTGTGCCGTCAAATAAATGATTTATTCTGTCAAAATGTTCCTCGACATGTGAACGCAATGCCGGAGTAACTTCGATATGTCTTCCTGTATATTCAAATTTCATATTTTGCACCTCTTGTTTGTTGTTTTAGAAATCGAACCTTGTTTTTCGATTTTTCATTTAAGCAGTCTGCGACTTAATTGTTGATTATTTGAACAATAAAACCTAATTTTCAAAGATTAAATAAAATCGCAAATTTCAAATTGCAAATCGCAAATTAAATCACTGTTTTCCTTTCACGCGAACCCGGAATATGCATCTGGTCGCGGTATTTGGCAACTGTCCGACGAGAAAGTTTAACGCCTTCTTTTATCAAAATTTTAGCGATTTTATCGTCTGTCAAAGGCTTGCGCGTGTCTTCATCCTCGATCATTTTCTTAATTCTCAGTTTCAAAATTCTGGTTGAAACCTCTTCGCCGTCTTCATTGAGCATTCCTTCGGAGAAAAACCGCCGCAATTCGATCACGCCCTGCGGCGTATGCGCGTATTTCCGGTTGACGACTCTCGAAATCGTCGAAAGATGCATTCCGATATCTTCGGCGACATCTTTGAGCATCATCGGTTTGATATGCTGAACGCCGTATTCGAGAAATTCTCTCTGACGCTGAACAATACATTCGACGACGCGGTAAATCGTCTGGCGGCGATGTTCGATATTTCTCAAAAGATCAACCGCCGAGCGAACTTTATCTTTTATAAAATCTTTGGTTTCCTTCGTTGTGTCTTCACGATCAACCAAATTTTTCATTGATTGGCTGATTCTCAGACGCGGGCTTCCGTCGTCGGTAAAATAGACGATATAATCTTCGTCAATTTTTTCGATATAAACTTCCGGCTGAACATAGATCGGTTCATCGCTCGAATATCGTCTGCCCGGATACGGATCGAGAACGCGAACTTTATTTATTTCTTCGTTAAGCTCGTGCAGATCGATTCCGGTTTCTTTCGAAAGATGCTGCAAGCGATGCGGCTGCAGATCTTCCAGATGATTTGCTACTAAATCCGCCGCCAGACTTTCTCCTTCGCCGTTTGCTTCGAGTTGTACAAGCAGACATTCTTTGACATTTCTCACGCCGCAGCCGACCGGTTCGAGCCGCATTACGATCTGACGCGCTTTTTCAACCGCTTCTTCGGTGCAACCGCACATTTCGCAGATTTCTTCATCGGTTGCCGTCAGCCGACCGTCGGCATCGAGATTTCCGATGACGCAAACTGCAATGTCTTCGAGTTTATCGCTGATTTGCTGGAGCGAAAGCTGCCATTCGAGATGATCGGTCAAAGACGGCGAGCGGGTTAAAAACTGTTCAAAACTCGGCGCGTCTTCCTTGTATTCGATTTCCTGTGTTTTATAACCTGGATCGAGATATTCCTGAAATTCCCTGCCGAAATCAACCTCTTCAAAAGCATCCGACCTTTCTTCGTTAAAATCTTCCGAATCGCCTTCATAATCCGAGAGCGGTTCATCGCTTACCCCGTTTTCACTTCCGATTTCGGCTTTTAAGGTTTCGAAATCTTCAAATTCGGGCGAAAGTTCCGCGTCTTTTTTATGATTATCTTCAAAAACCTCGTCGTGACCTTCGGAATTTTGATCGAGAATTTTTTCGGAAAATTCCTGAAACTCTTCATCGGTCATCACTTCTTCAAGCACCGGATTTTCGACCAGTTCCTGCTGAATAAGTTCACTCAGTTCGATAGTTGTCATCTGCAGCATCTCGATGCGCTGCCGAAGCTGCGGCGTTAGAACCATCCGCTGAGATAATTTTTGTGTAAGTCTTAACGATGCCATTTTATTTCTAAAATTTTATTTTCTAAACATTCCCAAGTCAATAAATGAAATAGTTCGTCGTGTCTATTTGAATTATAACCGATTCAAAGTTGAAATGGTAAAATTTAACTAATGGTTTGGGGAGATTTTTGTTTATTTTGCGCTTATCGCACTGAATTTATTTAACATTTCGTTAATAAAAAAAATAAAAAAATGCTCTTTTCAGAAAAAACGAAGTTACTCAGGTAAAAAAAACTTTTTCACTTTTTCACTTTTTCACCTTATCAACTTTTCGTTCTCACAAAGTAAATCTTTCGCCCAGATAAAGCCGGCGAACATCTTTATCTTCAACCAGGTCTTGCGGACTTCCGGCGCGAAGAATTTTCCCTTCCGCCATTATATATGCGCGGTCGGTGATTCCCAAAGTTTCCCGCACGTTGTGATCGGTAATCAAAATCCCGATTCCCTGATTTTTCAAATAAAGAATAATTTCGCGTATATCATCAATGGCGATCGGATCAATGCCGGCAAACGGTTCGTCTAAAAGGATAAACTGCGGTTCGGTTGCCAGACAACGAGCGATTTCGACACGCCGGCGTTCGCCGCCGGAAAGCGCGTCGCCGCGCGTTTTTCTGACGTGATTAACGCCGAATTCGTCCAGTAATTCATCGAGCCGGGCAAATCTCTGTTCGCGCGTAAACTTCATCGTTTCCAGAATTGCCAGAATATTCTGTTCCGCCGACATCTTTCGGAAAATCGAAGGTTCTTGCGGCAAATATCCCAAACCGAGCCGCGCCCGCAGATACATCGGCAGATTCGTTACATCCTCATCATTGATAAAAATTTTCCCGGTTTCAGCGCGTTCGAGTCCGGTCATCATATAAAACGTCGTCGTTTTTCCAGCCCCGTTCGCACCTAAAAGTCCGACAACTTCGCCCTGCATCACAAACAAACTTACATTATCAACGACACGCCTGCGCCCATAAGTTTTTTGTAAATTTTCGGCTGATAATGAATTACTCGAGTCGGATAAATGATTTTCCACAAATTTAGCTGAATCTTTTTTTCAAGTTAAAAGTTTGGAGTCCCGCCTTTAGGCGGCATTTACGATAATCTTCAAATCGCCGCCTAAAGGCGGGACTCCAAACGCTTGAATGATTTTTATAAAATCTTTAAATATTATAAATCTAATAAATACAAAACTTAGTTTAACAAATTAAGCGGAGTTTTTTCTACGCTTCAATTCTTTAGCAATCAAATCTAGTTCGCGGCTGACCTGTCCTTTGACCGATGTGTTTTCCTCGGCGCGGCGAATCAGATACGGAATTGCATCTCTGACCGGACCGTAAGGCACGTATTTAGAAACATTATAATTATTTTGCGCTAAAATATAGGAAAGATTATCGCTCATCCCGAAAAGCTGCGAGAAAAAAATATGAGGATGATTTTCGTCAACTCCTTTTTCCTTCATTTTCTGCACTAATTTCTGGACGCTTTCTTCGTTATGCGTTCCGGCGACGAAGGCAATTTCCTCGACGTTTTCCAGACAATAATCGATTGCCAGATTAAAATCGCGGTCGGTCGCCGCTTTATCGAGATGAATCGGCGACGGGTAATTCATGTCTTTAGCCCGCTCGCGTTCTTTTTCCATATACGCGCCGCGAACGAGTTTGACGGCTAAAATATAGCCGCCAATTTTTGCCGATTCGTGCGATTTTTTCAAAAAATCGAGGCGGTCGTGGCGGTAAAGCTGAATCGTATTAAACACAATCTGCTTTTCGCGGTTGTATTTTTCCATCATTTCGGTCGCTAAATTGTCAATCGCTTCCTGAATCCAACTTTCTTCCGCATCGATAAAAATCGGCTGTTCGATGGAATGAGCGAATTCACATATTTCATTAATACGCCGCCGCGCGTTTTCCCATTTAACTTTATTCGATTCCTTTAATTCCGATTTGCCGCTGATTTTTTCCAGCGTTCCGAGCGGCGCAATTCCCGTTACTTTAAAAACAGCAAACGGGATTTTGTCGTCATTTTTTGCACGCTTTAGGTTTAGAATTGTTTCATCTTTCGTTCTATCGAAATCCGACTCGTCCGATTTGCCTTCGACCGAATAATCGAGAATCGTGCCGATCTTCGATGCGCCGAGTTTTTCAATCGTCGGCTGACATTCTTCGATATTTTCGCCGCCGCAAAATTGCTCGAAAATCGTTTTTTTGATCAGCCATTCGACCGGCAAACCCAAAAACAAAGCAAACTGCGCCGATTTTGTGCTGATTTCGTTTAAAATCGGCGAATTCATCAATTTGAAAATCCTGTATTTTTCGCGCAACTGCGAGTCGGTTTTATCGGCAAAGGCGGTTTTCGTATCTTGAAAATTCAGCTTAAAGTCGCTCATTAAGAATAATTTAACATAGTGAATAGCTTATAAACAGTTGAAAATTGCTCCATTTACATAAACTTTGCTTTGTTTCTTTTCCTTTTTTCCATTATTATTTAAAACTTTACCCGAACAGTACGCTGTTCGATTATTTTTATTGATTCGAGACGATTTTTTTTTATGAGCAAAGGACTTCCTAAACGCAGCGAAAATTATTCCGAATGGTATAACGAACTGGTCAAACGC
>CAYUGW010000025.1:0-16423 GCA_964444245.1 uncultured Blastocatellaceae bacterium
TAAATGGTCCCGAATTCGGTTTGATGACGACCGGAACGGCGATTGCCCGCGCAAATGTCGGCACGACTCTTGTATTTGCACAGATTAATCCGGGTCAGGACGCGCCGAACGGAACTAAAATTGATTTAACCGAGATGACGCAAATTGCTCAAACGGACGCGACGGGAAATCAACTTTTGGACACATTGAACACGAAATTGATGCACGGGGCAATGCCCGCGGATATGCGAAATACGATTTTGACGGCGGTGCTGGCAGTTCCGGCAAACTCTCCGCAGATTCGCGCTCAACAGGCAATTCATTTAATTGTGACTTCGTCGCAATATCAGGTGCAGAGGTAAAAAATATGAAAGAATCAAGACGAGAATTTATCAAAAAATCAAGTTGTGCGTTAGGTATGGCAGCATTGGCAACGCAGTTTGAGCATTTCGGTCTGATGAGTGCGCTGGCGCAGAAAGTCGAAGATAAACAGCCGAACGGAAACACGGAAGGCGGCGGTTATAAAGCCCTGGTCTGCATCTTTTTCGCGGGCGGAAATGATGGAAATAATACCGTGATTCCGAATCATAATGATGCCTCTGTAAGTAATTATGCCGCTTATAACGCGGCACGAACCACTCAAGGATTATCTTTGGCACAAGGAACTCTTTTGCCGATTTCCGTTCCGCGAATGGGAAATTTGAGTTACGGGCTTCATCCGAGTCTGGGAACGGTTACGGGCGGAATAAATAACGGAATTCACGAACTTTGGGCGCAGGGCAAAATGGCGATTGCGGTGAATGTCGGAACTCTGGTTGCGCCGATGACGAAAATTCAGTATCAAAATGGTTCGGTTCCGAAACCGTTTCAATTATATTCGCATTCCGATCAGGTTTATCAATTTCAGAGTGGTCGTTCCGATGCGCCTTCCTACACGGGTTGGGGCGGCAGAACTTCCGACAAAATGACTCAGAGCAGTAATCCGAACGGTTTGATTCCGATGATTACTTCGATCAGCGGCGCACAACTTTTCACCGCCGGACAGACGACTTTGCCGCTGGCGATTGCCAATTCTGCAACGCCTCTGAATCAGGTTCTGAATCCGATCGGTTTTGACAATAATCCGATCAATGTAGCGCGGCTAAATGCTTTTAATCAACTGCGAACACAAGGTTTAGATGCCCAATATGTCGCGGCGGCAAGCGAAATTACCGATCAGGCGATGCAGGCAAATGCGGCGTTATCAACCTTTCAGGAAACAACCGTTCCGTTTCCGAATACGAATCTCGGAAGACAATTAAGACAGGTTGCGCGGGTGATTAAAAAGCGAACCGATCTGAATGTCAACCGGCAAATTTTTTACTGCCAGATCGGTGGATTCGATACGCATAACAACCAATTGGTCGGGCAGGCAAATTTGCTTTCTCAATACGGTCAGGCGGTTCGCGCCTTTTATGATGAAATGGTCGTGCAGGGCGTGTCGAGCGATGTGACGACATTTACGATGACGGATTTTTCACGCACGATGAATCCGGCAGGTTCGGGCGGTGCGGTCGGCAGCGATCACGCCTGGGGAAATCATCTGTTTGTCATCGGCGATGGAGTTTTGGGCGGCGATTTCTATGGGCTAAATACTTCAAACGGAACGCCTTACCCGACGCTTGTCTTTAACGGACCGGACGATGCCGACAGCGGCGGAAATGCCCGCGGACGCTGGATTCCGACGACTTCGGTCGAACAATATGCGGCAACTCTGGCGCGCTGGTACGGTTTGGCGGAAAACGATATGGCAACCGTTTTTCCGAATATCGCGAACTTTACCAATACCAATCTCGGGTTTATGCAACCGTAAGATTGAAAAAAATTCAAAATTTTAGTAAGACGAAAAGATTTAAATCTTTTCGTCTTTTTTGTTTTTTACATTTTCAAAAAAATAATTCAAATAATCTGCCTTTATAATATGGGTGTCTGTTTCATTTTTTGATAATCAATTTTCCAAACTAAAAAAAAATCTTGTTATTTTTTCGCGGATAATTTATTTATTAAAGCATAACCCTGATCATAAAAATTGTTAGCCGTTTTACTCATTTAAAACGCTAATATTCATATAGATTTGAATTTCCGTATTAAGAATTTTTAGAGAAAAGCTATGAAATGTAGGAAATCATATTTTGAACGTCACATATTTTGTGCCGTTTTGAGTGTACTTCTATTAATTATCCCTTTATTCGGACAAAGCGATCCGAATCCGAATTCGCCGACACCGATTTTGATCAGTGAACCTGACTCTGTTCGCGCACTGACCGAATCGGTCTCGATTTCAAATAAAACATCACGGCAATCGCAATCAAAAGCCTTCAGATTAAATCAAAAAATTCATTTATTTGTCACGAATGTTGATTTGATGACGGGCGAAGGCGCGAATGCTTTTCGCCTTTATGCGGAAGATTCTACCGGCAAACAATATCGTTTTCCGGTGGTAGAAATAGAGCCGCTCAAGGGACGGGAATGGATTTATAAGATTACGGTTTTATTAAAAAATGAAATCGGGTTTGGGAAGAAGCCGGAAGAAAACGGTGATATTTTGTTACGACTCGCGTGGCGCGGACTTATCAGCAATCCGGTGAAACTCGGACTTGGAAAAACCGGCGGCGGGATTAAAGTAGAAACCGGAATCACACCGACTCCGCTCAAACAATTTGCCGAAAAACCCGAAGATACTGAACCGCCGACATCGGAGTACGCGGGTTACAGTTATTCGGGAGACAGGCTCAGATTTTTGGAGCAAGCGACCTTCGGACCGACCGATGCCCTTGATCAACGCATCCGAAGAATCGGACTCAGAGTTTGGTTGAACGAGCAGTTTAATGCTCAATATCCGACTGCCGGAAACCCTTATCCGCTTCCCGAATTAAGGTCGAGTCTCCAGACTCTCGGTTGTTCAATTTATCTGCCGCCCGAAGAAAAGAGAATCTGCGACCGTGATTATTACACAATGTATCCGTTGCAAAACTGGTTTTTCAAAGAAGCATTATACGGCGACGCGCAGGTAAGACATCGTGTGGCGTGGGCTTTGAGCCAAATTTGGGTGATTTCCGGCAGAACCACGCAGCAAGCCAGACATATGGTTGAATATCACAAAGTCTTATCAAAACACGCCTTTGGTAATTATCGGAATTTGATGTATGAGATGACTCTCAATCCCGGTATGGGAAATTATCTCGATATGGCGCGAAGCAATGCGTATAGTCCGAATGAAAATTATGCGCGGGAAATTCTGCAATTGTTTTCAATCGGTTTATTTATGCTTAATCAGGACGGCACTTTGCAGCTTGACGGCAACGGTCAGCCGATTCCGACTTATGATCAGGAAACGGTCAATAATTTTACAAAAATTTTTACGGGTTGGTCGTTTTGCGATAACGGAAATTTTCCTGAATGTTCGAGTGCTGTTCCCGGAACCGTCAATTTTATTGATCCGATGTATTTGCATAACGAGAATCACAATCCGCAAGAAAAAGTTCTTTTAAATTATCCGAATCCGGTTAATCAAAATATTCCTGCCGGACAAAACGGATACGATGATTTGAATCAGGCATTAGACAACATTTTTTATCATCCGAACGTCGCTCCGTTTGTCAGCCGGATTTTGATCCAGCATTTGGTTACGAGCGATCCGACTCCGGCGTATGTCGGACGTGTGGCGGCGGCGTTTAACAACAACGGTTTCGGAGTGCGCGGCGATATGAAAGCGGTGACAAGAGCAATTTTGCTCGATCCGGAAGCGCGCGGAAATAAAAAAACCGATCCGAATTACGGAAAACTGCGCGAGCCTGTGCAATTTATGACGAATATTCTGCGGCATTTCAGAGTTGTTTCGGCTGACGCAGCCGGGCAAAGTGACGGCGTTCTTGCCGATGAATCCAAGAAAATGGGGCAAAATCTTTTTTATTCGACGAGTGTTTTTAATTATTATTCGCCGGGCTATATAATTCCGGGAACCACTTTTAATGCGCCGGAATTTGGAGTTATGACGACTTCGACGACGATTTCACGGGCGAATTTTATAAACAAAATTGCTTTCGACAAAATACATACCGGTCAGGATGCGCCAAACGGAACTTCGATTGATCTAACTGAGTTAAGACAACTTGCCCAAGCCGATGCGACCGGAGAGCAACTTGTCAATGAACTTAATCGAAAGCTGATGCACAATACAATGTCGCCGCAAATGCGAAGCAGAGTTTTATCCGCAGTCCTGACCGTTCCGAGTTTTGCGATTGATCTTCGCGCCCGAACCGCATTTTTTCTGGTTGCCGGTTCATCACAATATCAAATTCAGAGGTAAAAAAAATTGAAAGAATCAAGACGAGAATTTATCAAAAAAACAACCAGTGCCTTGGGGATGACGGCGTTGGCAACGCAGTTTGAACATTTCGGTTTAATGAGTGTTTTTGCCCGACAAAGCGAAAAAAATATCGCGTCCGGTGGTGGCTACAAAGCCCTGGTCTGTATCTTTATGGATGGCGGAAATGACGGAAACAATACGGTTATTCCGAATCACAATGATTCTTCCGTCAGCAATTTTGCTGATTATTACGCGGCGCGAAATCCGCAGGGATTAGCACTCGAGCAAAATACTCTGTTGCCGATTTCCGTTCCGCGAATGGGAAATCTGACCTACGGGCTTCATCCGAATTTGGGAACGGTTACGGGCGGAATAAATAACGGAATTCACGAACTTTGGGCGCAGGGCAAAATGGCGGTTGTCGCAAATGTCGGAACTCTGGTTGCGCCGATTACCAGGATTCAATATCAGAATTATACGGTTCCCAGACCATATCAATTATTTTCGCATTCCGATCAGGTTTCGCAGTTTCACACGGGGCGTTCCGATACCGGAGCTTTTACGGGTTGGGGCGGAAATATGTCGGATAGATTGTCTTCGCAAAGCAATCCGAACGGTTTGCTTCCGATGATTACTTCGATCAGCGGCGCACAGCTTTTTACCGTCGGAGAAAGAACGCTTTCCCTGGCAATTGCCGATGCCGAAATTCCTTTAAACAAAGTTTTCAAACCGGAAGGATTTGATGACGGCTCGATCTACAGCGCAACGAGGCTGAATGCTTTTAATCAATTGCGCACCGTTGACAGGGAATTGCGATATGTGGCGGCGGCAAGCGCAATTACCGATCAGGCGATGCAGGCAAATGCGGCATTATCTACTTTTCAGGAAGTTACCGTAACTTTTCCCAACACGAGTTTGGGAAAACAACTAAAACAAGTTGCCCGCCTTATCAAAAAAAGAAACGATTTAAATGTTACGCGGCAGATTTTCTACTGCCATTTCGGTGATTTTGATAATCACGACAGCCAACCGGGCAGGCACAATAATTTGCTCGCGGAATTTAGTCAGGCGGTTCGCGCCTTTTATGATGAAACGGTGGTGCAGGGCGTGTCGGGTGATGTGACGACATTTTCAATGACGGATTTCGGTCGAACATTTAATCCGTCCGGCTTAGGCGCTTCGGTCGGAACAGATCACGCTTGGGGAAATCATCTGTTTGTCATCGGCGGTTCGGTGTCGGGTGGAAATTTTTACGGGTTAAACACTTCGAACGGAACCCCTTTTCCGACATTGGCATTTGACGGTCCCGACGATGCCGACAGCGGAACCGGCGCACGCGGACGCTGGATTCCGACGACTTCGGTCGAACAATACGCGGCAACTCTGGCGCGTTGGTACGGTTTGGCGGAAAACGATATGGCAATCGTTTTTCCGAATATCGCAAACTTTAATAATACTAATCTCGGTTTTATGCAGCTTTAAAAAGTTGTCAAAGACAATTATAAAAAAGGCAGGAGCGTTTAAGCTTTCCTGCTTTTTTCGTTTTTCAATAATGTTACTAAACAAATTTGAATTCTTGACACTCATCGCGAATGAAATCTACACTTATCATATTAGAAAAAGCGATATAACAAATCTGTGAATCTTCCGACTTATCTAACATTGACGCGCATAATTATCGTTCCGCTCCTGGTGGTCGTTCTGCTGACTCCGGTTTCCGAAAAATGGTTCGGGATTCAAGGATACGCGCTTGCCATCGTTATTTTTCTGATCGCATCTTTTACGGATATTTTGGACGGACATCTGGCGCGGGCGAGAAATCAGGTTTCAAAAATGGGCGCGTTGCTCGATCCGATTGCCGATAAATTGCTGATTTCGGCGGCTTTAATCGTTTTAGTCGAAAAGCATCTGGCTCCGGCTTGGACGGTTGTAATTATTATCGGCAGGGAATTCATTATTACCGGTTTGCGTTCGGTCGCGGCAACCGAAGGAATCGTGATTTCGGCGCAAAAGATCGGAAAAATCAAAATGTGGGCGCAATGCGTGGCAATTGTCGCTTTGCTCGTAGCGGGCGCGACGGGTGATCCGCCGGTTTCAAATTTCGGTTGGGTTTTTCCGTCTTTTCGTTTCTGGGAAGTTGCCGAAGTTCAGACGGCTTTCATTAACTTGTTCTCCTTAACTTTAACGACAAATGATTGGAAAGTCTTCGGTTATCTGGTCGGACGCGGTGCGCTCTGGATTGCCGTGATTACTGCCTGTTGGTCAATGTATGGTTATTTCAAGTTCTTTTTTCTCGAAAATAAACGCCGAAAAAGCGAATTAGAATTTGCTAAAGAAAAAACAGCCGAATAAAATTAATCAGATAAGAAAAATGTTTTACGGTTTATATTTGCCGGAGTTTAACTTAATTCTTTACTTTTAACTTTTGCTTTTTAACTTTTGCCTAACTGCTTATTTGCCTCACGTTTACCCAGTAATTTCAAATCCTTCTAAATCCTTGCAAACATTTACAAAACTTTACACTAAAAGCCGAACTTTTCCTATAAAATCAACGTCTTACTGAACAGAATTCAGTAAGCGATTATTCAATTTATTAAAAAAGCAACCATTTATTGTTTGAGACGTATATTAGCTGTCAGAAATTTATTTCAGGGAAAAATTAAAATGCGAAAACTATTTTTATTATCAGCTTTATTTATTATATTTGCGGGCGTTTTTTCAAGCGTTCAGGCTCAAGCCGATATCGGTATCCGACCGAATCTGGCAGGGGGCGAAGTAACTTCTCTAACCGATTCAAAAATTACTTTACAAACAAAAGACGGCGCAATCGAAGTCGTTTTATCCGAAGCGACCGCCTACAAAAAAGTTTCGGCGGAAAATCCGAGTTTGAAAACGGCGGTTGATTCGAAATTTTCCGACATCGGAATCGGCGATAAGCTTCTCGTTACCGGAGCGGTTTCGACGGATAAGAAAACAATTCCGGCAAAAGCCGTCTATTTGATGACGAAATCCGATATTGCTCAACGACAGGCAAAAGAAAGCGAAGAATGGAAAACACGCGGGGTTTCAGGCAAAGTTGTATCGGTAAATCCGACGACCAAAGAGATCGTTATTTCTTCGAGAACCGTGATGGGAGAAACCAAAACCACGATCACGCCCAAGGAAAATGCCCAATTTCATCGTTACGCGCCGGATTCGGTAAAATTCAGCGAGGCAAAAACAAGTTCTTTAACTGAAATTAATACCGGCGATATGATTCGCGCTCTGGGCGATAAAGGCGAAAATAATACGTTTCAAGCAGAAGAAATCATCAGCGGTGCTTTTCAAACGATTGCCGGAACGGTAACGGCGATTGATGTGGCGAAAAACGAAGTTACCGTAGCTGATTTTCAAACTAAAAAGCCGATAACGATCGTTATCGGAAATTCTTCGATTCTCAAGCAGTTTCCGGCTGAAACCGCACAAAGACTGGCAATGATGCAGGCAATGCAGGCAAGCGGCGCACAGCCTCCGCAAGGCGCACCAGGCGGCACTCGTCCGCAGGGAAATACTGCCGGCGGCGGTCAGGGACAAAGACCGGACGGCGGAACCGGACAGGGCGGTGGAATGCGCGGCGGCAACGGTTCGATTGATGAAATGCTCGAACGCTTTCCGAATATTACGGCTGCCGATTTGAAGGTCGGCGATATGATTGCCGTTTCGAGTTCAAAAACCGCAAACGCCGACAGAGTTACGGCAATCAAACTTTTATCAGGCGTTGAGCCGTTTTTGAAAGTTCCGCAAATGGCGGGACGCGGCGGCGGTCGCGGCGGACAGGGCGGCGGACAAGATACGGGTTTCAGTATTCCGGGACTCGATGACGGCGGATTCGGAAATCCATAAATTTTACCCATAAAAATTAGCAGCGAGGAGCTTTGAAGATAGAAGTCAAAAAAAACTTAATTTTTATACCTACTTTCATACTTAAAAAGTTTTTTCCTTCTATCTTCAAATATTTATATAAATGAAAAAAATAAAATTATTACTAGCAGTCAGTCTTTTTACGATACTTATAAATATGACTGTCTTTGCCCAGCAAACCGGAAGTTTAAGCGGACAGGTCGAAGATAGTTTTGGAGCAGTTGTCATCGGTGCAACCGTTATTGCGGTTGATTCCGCCGGCACGGAAAAAAGCACGACTACCAACGGTAACGGTGTCTTTACATTTACGGGACTTGCGCCGGGAAATTATATTATCCGCGTAATTGCCGACAATTTTGCATTTTTTGAAAACCCGGAAGTCGAAGTCAAAGCCGGAGCGACTCAACAGGTTGCCGTCGCTCTGACGGTTGCAGGCATTGACGAACAAGTCGAAGTCGGCAATCCGGGGCAAATTTCAAACGATCCCGCCGATAATAAAACGGCGACCGTTCTTACCGAAGAGGATTTAGCGGCTCTGCCGGATGATCCGGACGAACTCGAAGCGGCTCTGCAGGCACTCGCCGGACCTTCTTCCGGACCTAGCGGCGGACAAATTTATATTGACGGATTTACCGGCGGACAGCTTCCTCCGAAGGAATCAATTCGCGAAATCCGTATTAATTCCAATCCGTTTTCGCCCGAATACGAGCGTCTCGGATTCGGTAGAATCGAAATTTTAACCAAGCCCGGTTCGGACAAGTTTCGCGGACAGGCATTTTTTAACTTTAATGACGAAAGCCTGAATTCGCGAAATCCGTTTGCGATTAACCGCGCCCCCAGCCAAACCCGTTTTTACGGCGGAAGCGTCAGCGGTCCGATTCAAAAAGGGAAATCCTCATTTTCTATTGATTTCAGCAATCGTGAAATTGACAGCGGTTCGCTGGTTAATGCTTTAATTCTCGATCCGAGTTTTAATATCATTCCGTTTAATCAGGAATTTACGGTCCCGACACGCCGATTTCAAATCAGCCCGCGTTTCGATTATCAGATAAATGATAAAAACACGCTGGTTTTACGCTACAATTTTTCGCGTTTTACTGCGGAAAATCAAGGCATCAGCGATACTTCTTTGCCTTCGCGGGCATCCGAATCAACGAGCCGCAATCATGAATTCCGTTTGACGGAAACAATGGTAATCAATGCCAAAACGGTTAATGAAACCCGTTTTGAATATAGAAACAGCCGGCGTGAACAAAACGGCGATAATACGATTCCGACCATTAATGTTTCTTCGGCATTTATCGGCGGCGGCGCACAGGTCGGTTTTAATTTTACCAACGAAAACAGCATCGAACTGCAAAATTATACAACGACCGCTTTGGGCAGAAATTCACAGCATTCTCTAAAATTCGGTTTCAGACTTCGCAGTAATTGGTTGGAAGATCGTTCGGAATCCAATTACGGTGGGACATTTACCTTTACCGGATTTATTGCCGATAATGATCCTTTTGATTTAAACGGTGACGGATTTGTTTCACCGCTCGAACAATACCGCGCAAAAGTTTCGGGCGCAACCGACGAACGATATAATCCGAACCAATTTACAGTTACTTCGGGCAATCCGTTGGCGAAAGTTTCGCAAACCGATGTCGGCGTGTTTATCGGCGATGATTGGCGCGTAAATCCGAGTCTGGTCCTTAGCGGCGGATTGCGTTATGAATATCAAACGAATGTCAGCGATAACTTCAATTTTGCTCCGCGTTTTGCTTTCGCATATTCGCCGGGTGCGGGCGGTGCGCGTGCGCCGAAAACCGTGTTTCGCGGCGGAATCGGGATTTTTTATGACCGCATCAGCGACAATTTGACATTAAACGCCAATCGTTTTGACGGTTTGCAGCAATTTAGTTACCGGGTCAGCAATGACAGTCCCGAATCCATCGCACTTTTAAGTCAGCCGGTATTTACCTTGAACGGCGTAACAAATGTGCCTTCGATCGGACAACTCAGTCCGCTAACCAATACAATCCGCTTGCTTGCGGACAATATTCAATCGCCTTATACGATTCAAACCGTTTTCAGCGTTGAGCGACAACTTCCGAAACGTATTACCGTGAGCGCAAGCTATATCGGTGCGAGAACTCTGCATCAATTGCGTGCCAGAAATATAAACGCGCCGGTTTGTCCTGATTTTCAAGATTGTAATAATGCCTTGCTGCGTCCCGATCCGACACAGGGAAATATCTATCAATATGAATCGAGCGGTGTTGTAAATTCAAATCGCTTGAATTTTAATTTCCGGTCATTTCTCAGCAGTAATTTTTCGATTTTCGGAAATTACAGTTACGGATTTATAAAAAGCGATGCCGACGGTTCGGGAAGTTTTCCGGCTTACAGCTATGATCTGAGCGGTGAATACGGACGATCCAGCGCCGATATCCGACACTTTTTTGTCGTCGGCGGAAATTTCGGTCTGCCCTGGGGAATTCGTGCCAGTCCGTTTATTATTGCAAATTCGGGCAGACCGTTTAATATCACGACCGGTTCGGATGACAATGGCGACGGGCAATATAACGAACGTCCGACATATGCTCAGTTGGCTGCCCGTTGTGACACAATCGGTTTGAACTCTTCCTTCTGCGATGTTTCGGGAATATCCGATCTGAATCAGGTTATTCCGAGAAATTACGGTGAATCACCTTCTTCATTTACAGTAAATCTGCGCTTAAACAAAACTTTCGGATTCGGCAGATCGGCTGATGCCCCGAGAACGGCAGGCGCACAAGGCGGACAAACGGGCGGCGGCGGAGTTCCCGGAATCAGAGGCGGCGGACGCGGCGGCGGCGGCGGTCGCGGTGGTGGCGGCGGCGGTCGCGGCGGTATGGGCGGAGGCGAAGGCAGAAGTCCGTATAATTTAACATTAGGAGTTAATTTCAATAATCTCTTTAATACTGTTAATTTAGGCTCACCGGTCGGAAATATAAATTCCAGCCGTTTCGGACAATCCGTTTCAACAGGTGGCGGTTTCGGTGGTTTCGGCGGCGGAGGTGGCGGCGGCGGCAATCGCCGCGTTGAACTGCAAATGCGCTTTAGTTTCTAAATTTATCGGAAATTAAATCTAATAGAAAGATGAAGGGTGAAAGTTAAACTTTAGTTCTTCATCTTTCGTATTTTTAAAGGAATTTTATTATAATTTCAAACAGGAGAAATATGAAAAAATATCTGATCGCAGTTTTGATGGCAATTTTTGCAGTTTCGGGAATTGCCCAAACAAAAGACGACAAAAGCAAAGTTTCCAAGGTTGAAGCCAACGCCGAAAAAGTTCTCAACGAATTAGCCGATGCGACGCTCAAAGCACACGGCGGCGATAGTTTCAAGAATATGAAGTCTTTGACAATTATCGGTTCGGTTGATGTTACGCCTTCAACTTTTCAACAGAAAATTCCGGCAACCTTCGTCACGATTTTTGCGGGCGATAAATACCGCTTCGAACTCAATAATCCGTTTCAGCCGATCAAGCAGATTTTCGACGGCGAGCAAACCTTTTCAAATGTTCAGGGCGGCTTTAATCTTCCGCCCGTCAATCGGCTCGGATTTCCGGTAATTCAAAAAATCGGTGATAAAGATTTTATCATTTCGGCTTTGCCTAACGATAAAGAATACAAAAAAGGATTTCGCATAACTTCGCCGGAAGGCTATTACACGGATTTTATTCTCGATAAAAAAACCGGGCAGGTTAAAAGTTATAATTCGAGTTACATTATCAATGGAAATAACGTAACGACTTCGGTTGAGATTGATAAGATGAAAACCGTTGACGGTATAGTTATTCCGGAAAGATACGCGCAGAGATTCGATCTCGGACAATTAACCGTTTATGCCGATTTCAAGGCAAAGGAAATTGTTGTCAATAAGGAAATTGCCGATGACATTTTTACAATGAATTAAAAAGCAGAAACGAGCAAAAAAGAAAGGCGCAACAAAATATTTTGTTGCGCCTTTCTTGTCTATACTTTACAAGCAAATTAAACGCTCATAATTTCTTCTTCTTTGTTTTTGGCAAGTTCATCAATTTTCCCGACGTAAGTGTTGGTCAATTTTTGAACTTCATCAAAACCGCGATGCTCTTCGTCTTCGGAAATTTCCTTGTCTTTGGTCATTTGTTTCAAAGAATCGTTGGCGGAATGGCGAACGTTGCGGATCGCCACGCGGTGTTGTTCGGCAACTTCACCGACTTTTTTTGCCATTTCGCGGCGGCGTTCTTCATTTAACGCCGGAATCGAAAGTCTGATGAGTTTTCCGTCGTTTGAAGGATTCAAGCCGAGATTTGCCATATTTATCGCCTTTTCGATGGCATTGAGCTGAGTCGCATCCCAGGGCTGTACAACCAGCAATTGCGGTTCGGGAACGCTGACCGAAGCCATCTGATTCAACGGTGTCGGAACGCCGTAATAATCTACCGCTACGCCGTCTAAAATCCCGACCGTGGCGCGTCCCGTGCGAACATTGGCAAGCTGCCGTTTGAAATCTTCAATAACCGCTTCCATTTTCGGTTTTGTTTCATTTGTAACATTTTCTACGCTCATATTTTTTCAACTCTGTGTTTCTAAAAGCTTTTTCAGCTTTTCAATTTCGGCTTTTAATTCTTGATTTTCGTCGGAAACTGTTTCAAATGCTTGAGCAAATTCTTCTGTAGTTTTCAGAAATTCATTAGTTTCAGCATTATAAAGCCGCAATGTTTCACCCGTATCAATCAAATCCAGACCGAGAATGTCGCTCGTAACTTTTCCGTCTGTGATATTGACCTGTTCCAAAATACCTTCATTTAATTTATAAGCTAAAAATGCCGGAAGAGTTTTCGGATATTTCGGATTAAATATGTAATATTCTTTTACGCCGAGCATTTCATATAATTCTTTTTTTTCGATCCGGTCTTTTTTCCAGGTTCCGCTCGAAGCGACTTCGATAATTACCGAAGGAATGACATCGTTTTCTTCCCAGGTTTTATAACTCGTTCGCTTTCCTTTCGGAATGCCGAAACATACCATCACATCCGGTGCTACAACTTCTGCCGGAACGCCTTCGACATAATAAAACATTATGTTCCCCGTAACATAAACATCTTCGCGTTCGGCAAAGAAAAATTCCAGAGATTTGATCAAATTCAGTATTAAATCGCGGTGGATATCGGTTTCAGCCATAGGTTCTCCGTCGGACTCGGGATAAAATATACCGTTTCCGTAAAAATCAAGCAGACTTTCATGCATTAATTCTTTGGTTTGGATAGTCATAGCACTTAGATTTTACCGCAAATTTGATTTACTTCAAAATAAAGAGTTTATCCGGCGGTCTGTGTTTTACCGTTGACGGTAACAAGTGTACCGATTGACAGATCGCCCTGCACGGCTTTAACGATATTTCCCGATTCGCGCATATTAAAGATCATAATCGGCAGATTATTGTCCATACACAGCGAAATCGCCGAAGCGTCCATCACTTTCAGATGTTTTTCCAAAACTTCCTGATAGGAAATTTTCTCAAAACGGGTTGCGTTCGGGTCGAGAAACGGATCGGCGGAATAGATTCCGTCAACCTTCGTGCCTTTGAAAATTACTTCCGCTTTAATTTCCAAAGCCCGCAAAGCGGCGGCGGAATCGGTTGTAAAAAAAGGAGTTCCCGTGCCGGCGGCGAAGATTACGACGCGACCTTTTTCGAGGTGACGAATTGCGCGGCGGCGTATAAAAGGTTCGGCAAGCTGCGGAATATCAATCGCGGAAAGGGCGCGCGTATAAACATTGAGTTTTTCGAGTGCGTCCTGCAAAACGACGGCGTTCATTACGGTTGCGAGCATTCCGATATAATCGGCGCTCGCCCTGTCCATATTTCCCGCGCTTTTTGAAACGCCGCGAAAAATATTGCCGCCGCCGACAACGATTGCGACTTCGATTCCGAGTTCGTGAACCGCCTTGATTTCTTCTGCTACTGCTTTAGCGACATTGACATCAATGCCGTAACTTTGCTCACCCATCAAGGCTTCGCCGGAAATCTTTAGTAAAATGCGTTTAAATGCCGGTTTCATTTTAGTTTCAAGTTCCAAGTTCCAAGTTTCAAGTTCCAAATCTCAATGTTTAACCTGAAACTTGGAACTTGAAACTTGAAACTGATTTAATTACCACTAGCCAATGATGCTACTTCTTCGGCAAAATCATCAACTTTTTTCTCGATTCCCTCACCCATTTTGTAGCGCGTAAAACGGCGAATCGTGATGTTTTCCTTGATCGAAGCGATTTTTTCAGTTATTAAGTCACCGATTGTCTTGGACGGATCTTTGACAAAGGGTTGATCAACCAAAACATTTTCTTCGTAGAATTTATTGATGCGACCTTCGACGATCTTATTAATTACATCCGCCGGTTTGCTGGCATTTTTCGGATCGTTTTTTAACTGATCGCGCAAAATTTCGCGTTCCTTTTCCAAATCTTCCGTCGAAACTTCCGAGCGGTGCGCGTATTTCGGATCGGTTGCGGCAATATGCATCGCCACGTCTTTAACTAATTGCTGAAATTCATCGCCGCGCGAAACAAAATCGCTTTCGCAATTGATTTCAACCAAAACACCGACTTTGCCGCCCATATGGATATATGAACCGACCGCGCCTTCAGCTGTAATGCGACCTGATTTTTTATCTCGCTCCATCATACCTTTCTTGCGAAGAAGTTCCATCGCTTTTTCTTCGTTTCCTTCCGCTTCGACGAGAGCGTTTTTACAATCTACCATTCCCGCGCCGCTTTTTTCGCGCAGTGATTTTATCGAACTTGATGTGATTTCTGCCATAATAATTTACTCCAAAAATAATTTCTCTTATTTAGTTTATAAAAAAGCGCAGCCCATTATCAAAAAAGAATAAGAGCTACGCTTTCAAAATTAAAAGTTTCCAACTCAAGCGGATGCTTCTGTTTTTTCCTCTTCTGATTGAATTTCTTCTTTAGCATCTTCAACCGTAATGTTTTCAGTCGCTTCGGTCATATCTTCCGTTGAATTTGCTTCAATTGCCGGTATTACATCGTTTGATTCTTCAGCAGATGCTCCGGCAACATCGGGAACGCTTGCGCCTTCGGTCGTTGTTGCATCTTCGTCAACCGGATGAGTTTCTTCAACGGTTGCGATTGATTTATCGGCAACATTGATCTGCGGTTCAACGGTTGCTGTTTCCGCCGCCGCTTCATCAGCCGCTTTTTCTTCGACCGGAGTTTGACCTTCGAGCGCGACGTTTTGACCTTCTAAAATTGCATCGGCAATGCGCGAAGCAAAAAGACGAATCGCCCGGAGCGCGTCATCATTGCCCGGAATGACATAATCAACGCCTTCCGGCGAGCAATTCGTATCAACGACCGCCACAACCGGAATGTTCAAACGCAGAGCTTCGGCGATGGCGATTTCTTCCTTGCGCACGTCAATTATAAAAAGCAAATCGGGCAAGCCTTTCATATCTTTTATGCCCGCCAGATTTTTCATTAATTTTTCAAGTTCGCGGTCGAGTTCGAGACGTTCTTTTTTCGTCAGCATCTCGGCGCGTCCGTCTTCTTTCATCGTTTCGATCTCTTTCAGACGTTTGATCGAATTTTGAACGGTTTGATAATTCGTCATCAAACCGCCGAGCCAGCGATTATTAATATAATACTGTCCGCATCGTGTCGCTTCTTCCTGAATCGCTTCCTGAGCCTGACGTTTTGTGCCGACAAAAAGCATTTTCAGATTCGGTTTTTCCGTGTAAGCTTCCTGCACGAAGGCAAGTGCGTCGCGGAAAAGTTTTTGTGTTTTTTGCAGGTCAATAATATAAATGCCGTTGCGCTCTCCGAAAATGTATTCCTTCATCTTCGGATTCCAACGGCGAACCTGGTGACCAAAATGAACTCCCGCTTCGAGAAGTTCTTTCATCGTTACTGTAGCCAAAATTTAAATCTCCTTAACTTTATCGGTTTTTGTACTCGCCGGAAGTTTTTTTGTCTAAACCAATAAACTCCGACAATGGTTTATGTTTGGAGTCCCGCCTTTAGGCGGCAAAACCAACCTGCTAAAGCAGGGACTCCAAACTGAAAATTATCGTTTCGAGAATTGGAATCTCGCACGCGCACCTTTCTGACCGTATTTCTTACGTTCTTTCTTGCGCGGGTCGCGTGTCACAAGACCGGCTTTTTT
>CAYUGW010000026.1:0-16285 GCA_964444245.1 uncultured Blastocatellaceae bacterium
GAAGGTTGGGAAGCGATTATCGGAATGGAGATTCACGCGCAGCTGGCGACGGAAAATCATTTATGAAAACAGTTGAAGAAAAATTTCGCATAGTAATTGAGAAGAACACTTTTTATTTTTTTAATACAGAATTTGCAGAAACATATGAAGGTTATTTAATTACGCTCAAAGAATCTCTTTTGCTTCTGAAAAATGAAATTGAAACAAAAGGTTTAAGAAAGGAAATTTTTGTCGAGTTCCTTGCTGAAAAAGAAAACGGATTAGATGCTTTGTTAGCTTTGACCGGATTTTCTAATGAATCGCTCAAACGCTTAATAACTTTGATTCGTGTTGCCGATAATAAATCGCTTTCTAAACTGACTCTAAAAGAAAAATGGTGTCCGAAAGAAGATTTAGAAAGCATCAAAGAATGGTCAAGCACCAGAGTTGTCAAACTTTTAAGAAAAAATGAATATTTCAGAAAGGGAATTGTAAATTTGTTTTTTGAAGGCGGAACTTTAACCTTTTTGGCAGAAAGAATGCCGCTTTTTGAATTGAAAAAGCTAAGTCTTGAGAAGTTGAAATTTGAGCCGTCAAGTATGATTGACACTTTGATTCGTTACAAGGTAAAAGGTTCGATGTCAGGCAAAAAACAAAATAATCCTGAAACATTGATTGCAAGTTTATTGATAAAATTGGAAGTTCCGTTTGAAACGGGAGATTTGGCAGAGTTGATTGCAAATGCTTTTGATACAAAACGAACAATGGATTTTATTATTCCGAATAAATTGAATCCGCAGATTGTCGTTGAAAGTTCGTTTCTAGTTACGACTTCTTCAGGACAAGGCGACAAATCGAAAACTGAAATTGCAATCAACTCTTTGCTCAAAGAACACTACCCGAATGCAGTTTTTATCGGTTTTATTGACGGACTCGGTTGGTATGCAAGACAAAATGATTTGAAACGAATGGTTGCAGCTTACGAAGATGTTTTTACATTTCACGAAGATGAACTGAAAAGGTTTGAGAAATTGGTTATTGAAAAGGGGAAAAATGCTTGAAAAGTTTTTAAACAAAATCACTAATGGCGATTGTCTGGATTTATTAAAAGAAATCCCGGATGAAAGCATTGACGTAACTTTTGCTGATCCGCCATTTAATTTAAAGAAGAAATATAACAGCACAAAAGACAGCTTGGAAATACGCGAATATCTCTCTTGGTGCGAAAAATGGATTAACGAAATGGTACGGGTAACGAAACCGACCGGCTCGATTTTTATCCATAACATACCGAAATGGTTGACTTATTATGCAAGTTTTCTCAATCAATATGCAGATTTCAAACATTGGATTTCGTGGGACGCGCCGACTGCGCCGATGGGAAAATCTCTGCAACCTAATCATTACGGCATTTTGTTTTATGCGAAAGATGCGAAGCAAAATAAGTTCTACGAACTTCGCTACCCGCACAAACGCTGTCGAAAATGCAGTTTTTTGCACAAAGATTATGGTGGAAAAAAATATATGCTTCACCCGTTTGGTTCACTAGTTTCAGATGTTTGGACAGACATTCATCGCGTCAAACATAATAAATATCGGGACGATCATCCTTGTCAATTGCCGATACATTTACTTGAAAGAGTAATTCTGATGTCGAGTGATGAAAACGACATTGTGCTTGATCCATTTTCAGGAACAGGCACAACAGCTTTAGCGGCAAAAAGATTGGGAAGAAATTTTGTCGGTTTTGAGTTTGATAAAACTTACGCAGAAATCGCAACAAACAAGCTTACACAAGAAGAAGCAAACTCGAAAATCGGGGATGTCTGGTTGAGTTTTCACTTAAACGAAGCAGTTACGATTCGAGATAAAGACTGGGAATCATTATCTGAAAATTATCTGATACCTGAGCCGATTGAAAAAATTGATAATACGAAAATTGTTCAAAGAAAAAATAACTTGCCAAAGGCTTGTCTTGCGGCAATAAAATCAAATCAAGCTACATTATTTCAGTAGATATAAACATTTATGAAATTTCAGTAGATATAAACATTTATGAAAGAAGGTTGGGAAGCGATTATCGGAATGGAGATTCACGCGCAGCTGGCGACGGAAACAAAGATTTTCTGCTCGTGTGCGGCGAATTTCGGCGATGAACCGAATGCGAATACGTGTCCGGTTTGTCTTGGTTTGCCGGGCGCGTTGCCGGTTCTGAATGAAAAGGTCGTCGAATACGGCGCGAAAGCCGCGCTCGCATTGGGCTTGAATATTAATGAAACTTCCGTGTTTTCGCGGAAAAATTATTTTTATCCCGATCTGCCGAAAGGCTATCAGATTTCGCAATACGACAAGCCTTTTTCTTCAAACGGTGAATTGACGATTCTGACCGCCGAGCGCGACGAATCGGGACACGCACGCGATTGGCGACCTCTGAAAATCCGCATCGAGCGGATGCATCTGGAAGAAGACGCGGGGAAAAATGTTCACGAAGGTTTGCCGGAAGTTGACAGATATTCCTACATTGATCTGAACCGCGCCGGAACTCCTTTGGGCGAAATCGTCACTGCGCCGGATTTTCGATCTTCGTGGCAGGCGTATGATTATGTCAATCACGTCCGACGCGTTTTGCAATGGGTCGGAGCAAGCGATGCCGATATGGAAAAGGGAAATCTGCGCTGCGAAGCGAATGTTTCGGTGCGGAAAATCGGCGAGGAAAATTTTCGAACCAAGGTCGAACTGAAAAATCTTAATTCGGTGCGTTTTATGCAAAAGGCAATCGAATATGAGATCGAACGCCAGATCGCGGCGCACGAAGCGGGCGAAATCGTAAATCAGGAAACGCGTCTGTGGGACGAGAAAAACAATAAAACACGGATTATGCGTTCAAAGGAAGACGCGCACGATTACCGTTATTTTCCCGAACCCGATCTTCAGCCGCTGGTTGTAACGAAGGAATTTATCGAACGCGCCAAAGCGGAATTGCCGGAATTGCCTGATGCGATGCTCGAAAGATTTCAAAGCGAATACGATTTGAGCTTTGCGGACGCTTCTCAGCTTGTTACCGAAAAAGGTTTGTCGGAATTTTACGAACGAACGGCAAAAGCCTCGAACAATCCGAAGGCTTCGGCAAACTGGATTTTGTCGGAACTCCTGAGAGAATTAAACAACGCCGGAAAATCGGCGGCGGAATCGCCCGTGTCGGCGGAAAATCTGGCGGAATTGATTCGCTTTTTAGATGAAGACAAGATCAACGGAAAACAAGCGAAGGATGTTTTGGTCGAAATGTTTGAAAGCGGAAAATCGGCGGCGGAAATCGTTAAGGAAAAAGGTCTTGAACAAATTTCCGACGCGAGCGAGATCGAAAAAATTGTTGACGAAATCATCGCCGGCAATCAAAATCAAGTGACCGCTTACAAAAACGGCAACGAAAAACTTTTCGGCTTTTTTGTCGGTCAGGTAATGAAGGCTTCGCAGGGCAAGGCGAATCCGAAATTGGTCAACGAGATTTTGAAGCAAAAACTGTAAAACAGAGGTTTTATGACTGAAATAACACTTGAACTGCACAAGGCAATAACAAATAAGCTAAAAGTAAGGCTCTAAATTTTAACTCCTAAGGAGTTTATGTTAATAGCCCCGCGATTTATCGTGGGGTAAAGATATTTCAAATTTCAAGTCCCGAAAGGGACGAAAGAATTCTTTCGTCCCTTTCGGGACTTGAAACCAATTTATCTTAATGTCCCCCACGATAAATCGCGGGGCTATTAACGAAAAGTCCCGACGGGACATTTTTTGAAAACCTTACTTTTAGTTCACTACCATAAGGTTAAGCCTTTAAATGTGTGACGAGATTAAACAAAGCCGGAATTTTCTCTACGGAAAGATAATCGTTTTCCGAAAAAAGGTTGACGATATTCGCAAAAAAAGTAAAAATCAAGATGTAATCATTAGAAACATTGTTTTTAAAGTCATCTGAATTTTTATCGGATAATTTCCCTCAACACTTTGTAATAAAATCTCTTAAAAAAGTTTAGAAATAAACCTGAACGCTTATTATTTTAAATTCGGAGGCATTGATGAAAAATATAATTTTGTTTATCAGCATAATATTAATGATTGTTGTTCCGGTTAATGCCCAGGCAACTTCTCAAACAGATGTTGAAAAAGCGCGAAGGCTCGAAAAAGAAAGACAATATAATGATAGAGTTGATGCTTTGCGGAATAACGGAAAAACCAATATTGTTCGCGACAGATACAAAAACAGTGAAACTTATATATTAAAAATCAAACCTCTTTACAAAAATATAAGTAAAGAACAGGCACTTTTGCTTGCGCCCGATTCGCAATTTTCGACAACGTTCGCCGGATTTTTAAGTCAAAAAAATACGGGTTTAATAAAATTGATGAGCGATAAAGGTTGCGATAAAGGCACGCAAATAGTTAATGCTTCGCCGCATTGCATAAAATATAAAATGCCGGGCGCAGGCTCTACGTATTCTTTCAGAACCGGAAATTATCACGTTAAACATCTCGGAGATATAACTTTTGCCGACAAAAGTTTTCAAACGGCAGGGATTTTAAAACACGGCATTCTCATTAATATCGGGGATGTTTCGCTTGAAGATGTAAATATTCAAATGGAGCAACTGAAAACTTTGGTCGGTTTTCAGCCCGTCAAAGATTTGGAAAAAGCAGAAAATCTCGCGGTTCAACTGGATAAAGGAATTCAGGGAAGTGATTTTTTATACAAAAGCAGTTTACCCGTCGAGGAAAATAAAACCTATATTCTACGTTCGATTGCCTATCGGGGAAATAACTTCAAATCGTTCGAAAGTGTCGAATATGACGAATTTGAATTTGATGAAAGAAAAGACATAATAGTCGCATTTCGGGTAGTAAAAGTTGATGAAAACGAGAGCGTGACGATTCTCTGGAAAGAATTGTCGAATCAAAAATCACCAAAATTAAACTAAAGATAAATAAAAATTGATCTAATAAAACAGGTTCACTTTTGCGGAGAATAATTAATGAGAAATATATTTCGGACGGTATTTTTCGGGCTTTTTTTCGGCGTTTGTGTGACAACGACCGCGCAAACTCCGACACAAACTCCGACGCAGACACAAGAATCCGCCAATTTTATCAGGGAAAAGCAAGGAGCAAATCGCGGAATTAATACACTTGAAGGAGTTTTAAACCCCGATCAGCAAAATTCCAGAATGCTCAGACCGCCGCGAACGAGAGCAATCTTCACTACCAGAAGAGATAAAGAATTAACCTCGGTTGATAAAGAGGACAAATCCAAACATTCGGCGTTTTTAAGGAGGTCAGATACGGGAATTCTGCGGCTTCACGATTCGGAAAATTGTGATGAAGAAGGAAGAACGATCCACGCCGATGAGCCGTGTCCGTGGAATATTGTCGGGAAAGCGACGATTTATTCGTTCAGAACCGAAAATTATACGAATAAATTTTTTTCCGATATTCAATTTGAAGAAAAAACCTTTAAGATTGTCGGGATAAATTTGCTGGGATTTTTGACGGATTTGGGAGATGTTGCGATTGAAAATCTTAATTTGCAAAGCAAAGGCATCAAAGAAATGGCGGAATTCGAAACCTCGACGGATGTTGATGAAATCAAAAACCATTTTAAATCAGCGAAAAACGGTTTTCAGATCGGCGATTATTTTTATAAAAACGAACTCCGAATGAATCCGAACAAAACTTACGCTTTGCGGTCAATTGCCTACGACAGCAAGGTTTTACGGAAAGTCGGCAGACGAAAAATAAATTTGCTCGAATACGATAAGCGAAGAGATATTATTGTCGTATTTCGCGTCGTCAGGGAACACGCAGACGGAAGCATCAATATTATATGGAAAAAAATCCAGAGCAAATCCGCGCCGAAAATCAGATCGAATAAATAATTTATGAATTTAGAAGGTAAAATTGCCGTTATTACGGGCGGTTCGAAAGGAATCGGCTATCGGATTGCGGAAAGTCTTTTAAAGGCGAACGCGAGGGTTTTTATCTGTGCGCGGGACAAATTCGATCTGAAACGCGCTCTGGAACATCTGAGCGAATTCGGCAGAGTCGAAGGCGAAATCTGTGATGTCAGAAGCCGAATGCAGGTGAAGATAATGCTTGACGAAGCGGTGCGCGTGTTCGGCGGCGTGGATATTTTGATAAATAATGCGGGAGTCGGGTTTATGGGAAAAACCGTCGAAGAAATGCCGCCCGAAAACTTCGTGCAAACTCTTGAAACCAATCTTTTCGGCGTTTTTTACGCCTGTCATTACGCGATTCCTTTACTGAAAAAACGCGAAGGCGGTTATATTATCAATATCTCCTCGCTCGCCGGACAAAACGCGCATCCGAAAATGGCGGCTTACAACGCCTCGAAATTCGGTCTGAACGGTTTTTCCGAAGCCTTGATGCAGGAAGTCCGCCAGGATAATATCAAGGTCAGCTACATTTGTCCGGGTTCGGTCAACACTCATTTCGGCGGCGACGAACCGGACGAGTCGAAAGCGTGGCAGCTACAGCCCGAAGACATTGCCGAAACGGTTTTGAATTTATTAGAAATGAACCCGCGTGCTTTGCCGAGCAAGATTGAGATTCGACCGAGCAAACCGCCGCAGAAATAAAGTGAAAAGGTTTAAAAGCCGAAAAGTGAAAAAGTCTTTAGAAATAAACTTTTTCACTTTTCGGCTTTTAAACCTTGATTCGATAAATTATTTACTCAATTTCTTGATAGTTTCGATCAAATAAGCATCTTCAAAGGGTTTTGAAAGATATTCCGAAACGCCGAGTTCGAAGGCTTTCTGGCGGTGTTTTTCGCCGGCGCGCGACGTGATCATAACGACCGGAATGCCGCGCAGAAATTCCGAGCGTTTGAGCGATGCGAGCAGTTCGTAGCCGTCCATTTGCGGCATCTCGACATCGGTTAAAATCACGTTCGGCAATTCGCGCGTGTTTTGCAGAATTTCCAGAGCTTCCAGACCGTCTTTGGCAACGACCGGAATAAAATCGGCGTTTTTGATGACTTTCGAAGTCAGATGGCGAACGCTCGGCGAATCGTCAACGATCATCACGCTTGTTTGGACTTTTACTTCGACTTGAGAAGGTATTTGCGGCTTTTTGGTGTTAAGTGCTTTGTTGTTAAGCAGATACATCAAATCAAGAACCGGCACGACGCTGCCGTCGCCTAAGATCGTCGCGCCGAGCAGTTCGGAGACGGATTTCAGGGGATTGCCGAGCGGTTTGATGGCGATTTCTTCGGGTTTTAAGATTTGGTCAACGATCAAAGCGCACGGTTTTTCCAGCGTATCGATCAGAAGAAGCGGAATATTTTCGGCTTCGGCAATCGGCGCGGCGGGCATTCCTAAAAGTTCGCTCAGGAACACGACGCGGTACACGGTATCGCCGAGCTGGATCGATTTATCCCGATTGACCTTATTTAAATATTCGCGCGGACATTCGCAGATATGTTTGACGAGCCTGAGCGGAAAAGCGAAGGTTTGTTTGTCCGCTTTGACCAGCAAAGCCCGCGTTACGGCTAAAGCCATCGGCATCCGTACCGTAAAGGTCGAACCTTTCTGCGGTTCGGTGTGAATTGAAATTGTTCCCTGATGTCTTTGTAATTGAGTTTTCACGATATTCATTCCAACGCCGCGCCCGGAAACGTAATTGATGTCTTCGGCGGTCGTCAGCCCTGCGAGGAAAACGAGCGAAAGAGCATCTTCATCACTCATTTCGAGCGCGTCTTCATTTGAAATCAAGCCTTTTTCGACGGCTTTTGCTTTTAAGGCGGAAGCGGAAATTCCGCGCCCGTCGTCCGTAATTGTTAAAACGATGTGCGTTCCTTCGCTGAAGGCGCGAATGCCGATTCTTCCGGTTTCCGGTTTCCCGACCAGACGGCGCGTTTCAGGCGGTTCGATGCCGTGCGCGATGGCGTTTCGCAAGATATGCAGCAGCGGTTCGATCAGCGAATCGAGAATCTGCGTATCGACTTCGAGATGCTCGCCTTCCAGATGCAGATCGGCTAATTTGTTTTCTTCTTCGGCGGTTACGCGCACCGTGCGCTGTAATCTTGCAAAAAGCGAACCGAATTTGACCATTCTGAGACGTAAAAGTTTTTCCTGCATTTCATCAATTAAACCGCGTTGGGTGTCGAAAAGTGTTTCAAAATTGCTTCTGAGCAGATCGAGTTTATTATTGATCGCCGCCGTGTCGGCGGTCGTTTCGATAAGTTCACGCGTCGTTTGGTGAAAATCGGTGTAGTTATCGAATTCGAGCGTGTCGAATGAATGCGGATTGCCGTTTGCCGCTTGCCGCAAATTCGTTTGATAAGTGCCGAATTCAGCCGGTTGCCCCTGAACTTTCATCCCGGGATTTTGCGCGTCGAGCATATTCGATTCAAAATCTGTTTCGAGTTTCGTGGTCGAACTTTGCAGACGGCGGGTGCTGTTGCCGAGTTCGGAAATCTGTTGTTCGAGTTCCGATAAACGCTGCTCGAAAACCGACCGATTAATCACCATTCCGCTGACAATTTTGACCAGATCGTCTAATTTATCGAGCGAAACGCGCACGATCGAACGGGTTTGATTGGCGGAAACCTGCGGTTGATTTTCCGAAACATCCAGTTTAGAAGCAGCGATGATTTCAAAATCGGTAACTTTTTCGGCGGCGGGTTGCGCTTCTTCTCCGCGCAGAATCGCCATTGCGGTCTCGAAGGAAGTGTAAATATTTGCAAGTTTTTCTTTTGACTGCGCCGAATTTTCGTTACTCGTTATCGAAGCGAAACAATCGGTCGCGCTCGAGAGAAAATCGAAAATCATCCTGTTTCCTTCGATCTCGTTTTCGGAAATAAAATCGAGCAGATCTTCGACCTTATGCGCCGCTTGCGAAAGTTTTTTTAAGCCGACGATTCCCGCCGAGCCTTTCAAAGTGTGAGCATTGCGCCGGATTTCGAGCAGAGCCTCGCGGTTGTTCGGCTTTTTTTCCAAAATCGAGAGATTCGCATTGATATTGCTTAAAAGGTCTTCGGCTTCCATTCCGAAGATTTCGAGCATTTCCTCATCAATTTCAAATTCTTCGAAACTGTCTTCCGTTTCCTTTTCCGCCGCGCTTTCTTCGCCCGGAGCGGTTTGCAGAAAATCGAATGTTTCATCAACAAAATCGGCGATATTGTCGGGAAATTCGTCAATGCTGAACAAAAGTTGGGCGACGGCTTCTTCGAGTTCGGCGAGTTTATCGAGCAGATAGCGCGATTGTTCGTCGGAAATCCGGCTTCTCGAAACGGCGAATAATTTGAGTTCGTGTTCGAGTTCGGCGGCGATTTTTTCTACTTCCTTGAGTTCGATCATTGCCGCCGCATTTTTGATGGTTTGAATGTGCGTCAGTGAAGTTTTCAGTTCGATCTGACTATTGCCGTTTTGCGTGCTGACAAGAATTCCGCCGCGAATTGACGGCAGATAACTTTCAACTTCTTCGATAAATCCCTGTAAAAGTGTGTTGTCCATATTTCTAAACGGTGAATCATAGGGAGAAAAAAGGTGGTTAAAAGGATTTCAATTGATAATTCAAAAAGTGAGTTGAAATTATCAATTTACATATAAACCGTTTGTTTCATTGAGCGGTTTGCGCTGCAAATTTCTATCTTCCGGCAATTTAAAGGGTGCGACCGAGCCGCGCAGTTCGTCCGAAAGGGCGACGAGCAGTTTGACGGAATCGGCGGCACGTTTCGAACCGACATTGACGAGTTCGGTAACTTTTGAAATATTGGTCATCGCGCCCGAAATATCTTCCGCGCTCGTTGCCTGATGTTTGGCGGATTCCGAAATCGAACGGATCAATTCGGCAAGGCGCGTCGAAACCTGTTCGATTTCAACTAATGCGCTTCCGGCTTTGTCGGCAAGGGTTGAACCGACGACGACTTCGTGAATCGTTTCTTCCATCGAAGCGACGACCTCTTTGGTTTCAAACTGAATTGTTCGCGTTAAATTGGCAATTTGTTGGGTTAAGCGGTTTGAGCGTTCGGCGAGGCGTTCGACTTCTTCGGCGACGAAACCGAAACCGATTCCGGCTTCTCCGGCGGCAGATGCCTGCAAAGAAGCGTTAAGAGCGAGCAGACTAGTTCGCTCGGAAAGATCGTCAATCAGTTGGACGATCTGGCTGATTTCCTGCGAGCGTTCGCCGAGTTTTTTGATGCGTTTCGCCGTTTCCTGAACCTGTTTGCGAATCGAATTCATCGCGTTGATATTGTCCTGCATCGCTTTCGAGCCGTAGCGCGCGTTGTTCATCGCATCGCCGGCAACCTGTGCCGAAAGCGAAGCATTGTTGGAAACTTCCTGAATCTGCAAAGCCATATTCGAGATCGCCGAAGTCGTGCGCGTGATTTGCGAAGCCTGCGCTTCGCTTCCCTTGGCAAGCTGTCCGGTCGTGTCGTTGATCGCGTTTGCCGATGTGCTGACCTGAAAAGTTACGTCTTTGACCTGTTTGATCAGCGAGCGCAGTTCTTTAGTCATCTGATTAAAAGCCTCGGCAATTTCGCCCGTCATTTCCGGCGAAACCTCCGCCTGAACCGTCAGATCTCCCGCTGCGACTTCCGAAACTTCGCGCAAGAGTTTGAGAATCGAATTTTGCAGACGGTCGCGTTCTTCTTCGGTTTGGACGAGATTCCGAAGTTTTTCGATCATATTCTGCAAAGATTTTCCGAAAACGTCCGTATCCGAACGCAGTGCGACACTGACGGACAGATCGCCGGTCGAAATCTGGTCAACCTTTAAGGCTTTGCTGTGCAGATAATCGGAAATTTCCTGAAGCGACAGCAATAGATCGCTTTTCGTGCTGATCTCTTCGCTGAGAAGCTCGCCGTTAGCGATTTGATGCGCGAGTTCGGCGGCTTCGTCTAATTCGCGTTTTGATTTAATATTTGAAATATTGACCGCCACAAGCGAGAAAATTCCCGTAACGACGGCGAGAAAAATGCTCAAACTGCCGCCGAAACCGACCGGCGTGCCGCTCGTGTAAGAAGAAACGCCTGCGCCCGCGCCGACCAGTAAAAATGCGATGGCGAGAAATGAAGAAAATTTTGTCAGCAGATTCCAGAGCATATTTTGGTGCATTTTTTTTATCCTCAAAAATTGTAACTGTTTAGATTATAAATTTCCCTCTTTTCTAAGGAGGGATGTCCGAAGGACTTCGGTGGTTGGTGCGTTTATGATTCTTAAAAGTTAAACAGTTTCAACCACCCCCAACCCCTCCTTAAAAAGGAGGGGAGTTTGGTTTTTTTGATTTATTCAAAGATCTAAACAGTTACAAAAAAGTTTTAAGCAAGACTCAATTCGAGTTGGTCGGCTTCCGAAAGAACGGGTTCGGGCATTTCTTCAATTTGTTCTTCAATTCGCGATTTTTCCGCCGGCTTAAATCCATCGACGGCAAATTGCAGATTTTCCAGCGAATTTGAAGCGGTCTTGATCTTCGTTTCCGATTCTTTGAGATTTTTTACGGCGGAATCGGTTTCATCAATTGATTTGATAAATACTTCAAAAGCTTTTTCGGTTTCGTCGGATTTTTCCGTAGAATACGCGACGATCTTGGTTTGCAGATTGAGGAATTTTCCGACGTATTTTTCGAGTTCGCTCAGAGCGTCGCCGGTTTCGATGGAAAATTTGGAAAGATTGGCGACTTCGCCGACCGTCAATTGCAAGGAGCGTTCGACTTCGCCGATTTCCGCCGTGATTGATTTATTGATCTGCGAGATTTGTTTTTTCGTATTTTCGGCGCGTGATGCGAGGCGTTCGACCTCTTCTTCCAAAATCGCAAAACGCTTTGATTGTTCGCTGACTTCTCCGGCTTGGATCGAAGCATTAAGCGCGATCATATTTGTCCGGTGCGCCAGATCTCCGACCGTTTTCGCCACTTTTCCGATTTCTTCCGAGCGTTCGTTCAATCTGCCGATTCTTCTGACCGATTCCTGCAGAAGTTTGCGAAGTTCGCGCACCGCCGATAAGTTTTGCTGAGCGGTATTTGAACCGTTGCGCGCTTTTTCGATTGCCGCATTTGCCGATTCGACCGAACCGGAAAGCTCGGAAACGATTTTTTGAACGCTGCTGGGAATTTGTCTGAGCGGCAGCTTTGCCTGATTCATTGCCTGAACATTTATTTCGCCCTGCTCGATAAATGTTTGAATAAGTTTTTGAGTTTCGGCAATTGATTTTTGCGCCGGCTGCGAATCGTTTCTGACGTGCGCGACCAGTTCGCTGATTTGATTTAAAAGATATTTGAATGTTTCGGAAATTTCCTTTGTTGCGGCAAAATCCGAATTGATTTCGCCCGTAAAATTTCCGTTTCTCACGCCGTCAATTTCTCTCGTTATTCGACTTACTGCCGTTTCAAGTTTTTCCAAATCCTGTTTGGCAGTAATTGATTCGGTAACTTTCGAGAGGAGTTTTTTAAAGGAATTGCTCAGGCGATCCGAATTTTCGAGCGGCGAAAGCGCGACATCGAGATTTCCGTTAGCGACTTTGTCCATCAAACTTACAAGGTTTGTGATTTGTTGATTATTGCGATGAAGAGTGGCGAGAAGTTCGTCCGTTTCGGTCGAACCGGAAGTTTTCGGCAGGGAAGTCGTCGATCCGCGTTCCAGACTTTTTGCCAGCAGAGAAACTTTTTCAATCGGCGTGATAACTTCGTTTGAAAGCCACCAGCCGAAAATCATCACGGCGAAGGACAAAAACAAAAACGGTATGAAAACGGCATAAAAAGTTTCTTCGATGAAAAAGGAAACGCCGATATATGAAACCATCCCGAACGCGCAGATAAAAAAAGCCAGCGCGCTGGTCGCCAGCCATATTTTGCCTTTCAGCGAATTGAGCAGTGAATTAGCAGATTGTCGAGCCATAATTTTCTCCGAAAGTGGAAATGTACCGCTCTCTGTCCGGTTCGCGGAACGCTCGCCGAACGCGGCGGCAAGATGCCGGCGGTACATTCGATTCGATTTTCAAAAAATGAGCAGATTACAAACTTAAGGAGAGAAGTTTTTCCGCGTCAATTAAGTTTAAAGTGTTGGATTTATGTATGGTTTTTCCGTAAATATACGGGAAGTCGGTTTCATTTACGGGTTGGATATTTTCGTCCGGCAAGGTGACGATTTCGCTGAATTTATCAATCGTAAAGGCAATGAGGGATTCGCCGTTTTCCGAGCGCAAAACGACGAGTTTCGGTTTTGGCGAAACTGCTAAATCCTTTTTTTGCCAGAGTTTCAGAAGATCAATAACGGAAATTATATCATTGCGGAAATTGGTGATTCCGAGCAGCCATTCGGGAATGTTCGGCAGAGACCTAATAGCAAGCGGCTGAAAAATTTCAGCCACTTGCTTTGAAGATACCGCATATATTTCCGTGTCGAGAAAAAAGACGATGTATTTTTCGCCCTTTATTTCCGACGCTTTTTCGTCGTGAAAATACGGGTCACCAAGATCGAGTAAATCCAGAGATGAAAGGTCGAAATTAGCCGATATTTTATTGGTTATATCATTCATTCAGGTTTTATGGTCAGAACTTTAATTACTTTGTTTTCCAAATTCCAAATTCCGGATTTCAAATTCCAGAAAGTATCTATATTCAGTAATTTACAAAAATCAAACAGCATAGTTTCTAACTAAATAATTAGGTAGAGCGTAAATTAAGTTTTTAGGTATTTTCCTTTTTCGATATTTATTTCCATTACAAATTTGAAATCCGGAATTTGAAATCTGGAATTTGAAATCTGAAATTTGAAATCTGAAATTTATCGGCAAACTTAATTTATGTAGGTTTCGACCGTTTTCATCAGCGTTTCGGGACCGAAAGGTTTTGTGATATAGCCTGTCGTGCCAGCCATCCGCCCGCGAACTTTGTCGAAAAATCCGTCTTTGCCGGAAATCATTACAACCGGAACCTCTTTGGTTGCATCATTTCCGCGAATAAGTTTGCAAACCTGATAGCCGTCCATTCGCGGCATCGTAATATCGAGCAGAATCAGATCGGGAATTGATTCGTTGATTTTTTCGAGCGCGTCCATACCGTCAACCGCGCAGATTACTTCGAGACCGCATTTTTCGAGTTTGCCGGAGATGAGTTTGCGAACCGTCTCGCTGTCATCGACGACCAGAATCGTTTTGTTTTTCGGCATCGAATCGTGATTGTTTTTTTGCTCTTCGATTTCCGAAAGGCGGATCGCCAGCGAATTAAGCTGAGAATTTAAAACCACGTCGTTCGGATTCATCTGCCCCGCTTCCTGCAGATATTCAAAGCCTTTTCGCAGATTTTTCAGATTCAGCATACCGATGCCGAGCATTTTCAGCCCTTCCGCGTCAAATTTATTGAAACTGTTTTCAATTTCCATCTGCTCGACTTTTTCCTTGAGCATCGCTTGATCGGCTTCCTGATACCCGAGCATCATTTCCACATCGGAAAGCGTCAGCATCGCGCGGCACGAATAGCAGACAAAAACCTGCGGTTCGTTTTCGGTGCTGCAAAACGGACAAGGAACCATTTCGGCTTTCGGTTTTTCTTCCATTTGTGCCGGAGCTTCAAAAGTCGCTTCCATTTGCGCCGGAGCTTCAAAAGTTTCATCCATTTGCGCCGGAGCTTCAAACACTTCTTCGACCGGTTCGGCTGGCGCAGCAACTTCTTCATCGAATGAAACCGGCATTGAATCATAATTTTCAAACGAAGCCGGAACTTCTTCTTCTTCAACCCGCTGCTCAAAAAATTCTTCTTCCGGCTCAGCCGCTGCAAAAACAGGTTCTTCGAACATCGTTTCTTCAGTCTGATCTACTTCGGCAGATTCTTGCCTGTAGTGAAATTCGACGGGGGTTTCTTCGGCTTTTTGTTCTTCCTGATATGATTGCTCTTCTTCAATAACCTCTTGATACGAAGGCATTTCGCTGACCATAAAAACTTCTTCGGATTCCTGCGTTTCATTGGCGGCTTCGACATTGTGTTGAATTTCTTCAAAAATGCTTTCTTCCGTTTCCTGAACGTCCGAAAAAGCTGAATGCATTTCCGATTCCTCATCGCGGGAAACTTCCGGTTCTTCGGACGCTTCCGCCTGCATTTCAAAAACTTCTTCAACCGCTTCGACCTTAAGGAACGAATTTTCTTCGATTTCTTCAACCGCTTCGACTTCTTCGACTTCCTGCACGGAGTCTTCCGGGAACGTGTAATCCTGAGTCGGAGCATCGGCTATTTCTTCGGTCGTGTAATAGTTTTCGACCGAAATATCTTCATCCGTTTCCGTTTCGTCAAATGATTCCCCCGTCATTTCGGGAACTTCCGTTTCATCCGAAACATTTAAATCAAGCACATCCGCCGAATCTTCCGGCGAATCTTCTTGAACCGCGGCTTCGGTAAAATCAAAATATTTAACCGCGTCCGACTCGGGTTTCGGTTCGGTTTTTTCCAATACCGAGCGCATCGCCGCCTGACACGAAGCCGCCGTTTCATTTTCGGGATTAATTTCCAGAACCTTTTCAAAACAGCTCATTTTTTCGCTGAATGAATCGGTCAGATAAGATTTCAGCAGCCAGGCATCTTCGAGATCCGGCGCGTTACTCAAAATTTCGCCGAGCATTTTTTCGGCAGCTTCATTGGCACCGGAAAGTGTTTCGACCTGTGCTTTTCGCAAAAGCATTTGCGCCATTTCATTTTTAACCGATTTGAGCGAACTCAAAGCCATTTCGTTATTCGGATTAATGGTCAAAACCTTTTGCAGATGCGATTTTTTTTCTTCGATTATTTCGGAAATCGAAGCGAGCCAGAGCCAAGCCATTTCGTTCTTGTCGTCGTGAACAATCGCTTGCAGAAAACATTGTTTGGCAAATGCGCTCTGCGCGTCTTTTGAAGCTTCGATCCCGCGCTGGACAAAAGTTTTTGAAAGCAAAGATTTTGTGGATTTTTCCCATTCCAGCGCCCGCTCATTTTGCGGATTGACACTCAAAACATTGCTCAGGAAAATAAGCAATTCTTCCGGGTATTCGCTGATCGAAGCCAGCCACAACCACGCATTTTCGTTTTTCGGTTCGAGTTCGGTTGCCTGAAGCAGCAGATGTCTGGCTTCGGCGCGATTTCCGTCCTGCGCGGCTTTGATTCCGCGGCTAAGCATTTCCGTTACTTCGGCTGATCCGTTTGCCGAACTCACATCGCTGGATAAATCAGGGGTGTCCAAAAGGTTGGACGACGAATTATTTTCAATTTGTAGTTTCATATTGTTTGCGGAATGAAATATCTAAATTTTGGAAGAACTCCAAGATGAATTTGA
>CAYUGW010000027.1:0-15816 GCA_964444245.1 uncultured Blastocatellaceae bacterium
CGCCGATTGCGTCGCGGTGCATTTCCAGCGTGTCCTGCCCGTATTCCAGATCGTATGAAACCGAAACCTTTTCCCACGGCAGTTTGTTCGGTTTTCTGACCGGAACAAAGCCAGCGCCTAATTGATAGGCGACCGGCGTGCCGAAGATAAAACCGCGTGATTCGATGCCGATGACCGTATCGATCTTTTCGTCCCTGACCTGTTCGACCAGAGCGTCAATCGTTTGCTTAAAGCCGTCTGCGTCTTGCAGAAGCGTCGTAATATCGTAAAAATTTATGCCTTCTTTCGGAAAATCAGGCACTTCGCGGATGATTTTTTTTAAGTTTTCCATTATTTCAAATTTCAAATTTCAAATTTCAGATTTCAGATTTAATTTGGAATCTGAAATCTAAGTTTATCTTTCAATTCTAAATGCTGTAAATGAACCGATCGGATCTAAAACTATTTCTTCGATTTCTTCAACTCTCGAAAAAGTCGGTCCGGTTGACAGATCATTGATAAATTCCTGCACGGCTTTTTCGCTGCCTTCGATATAGGCTTCGACCCTGCCGTCTTCCAAATTTTTAACATAGCCCAAAACCTGATGACGGGCGGCGGCGCGCTGCGTAAAAAAACGAAATCCGACACCTTGAACAAGTCCTTTGATAAAACATTTTCGCGCAATAATCATCTCGATTTAAGTTTTTAAAAGCTTCCGACAACATAAAATACTTCCCGTTGAAAAAACACTTCCGTTAAGCAAGCGGTCTTTGACCGCGATTAATCTGTGTGTTTCGCGGTCAAAGACCGCTTGCTTAACCGTAGAATAATAGTTGGACTCTTTAACCGATTGCGTCTAAGCATTCCATCAAACTTCTCTGCCGGCACGTATAAACGGGCATTCCGCGCAGAGTGAATTTGCTTGCCGATGTTTCTCTTAATTCTTCGGCGAGCGCGAGAAAATCCTTCGGTTCGTCGGTTTCAAACGAGATGATAAATTCCTGTTCGCTGAAGCCGAAGGCGTGCGACAGGTGAATTTTGATATTTTCAAACTTTTTCCCGACCATAAAATTTTCTTCGACCAGAGCCTCGCGCTCTTCGCCGGTTTTGGCAAACCAATCACTGCTTTTTGAACACGGATAAACGAAATGATATTTTTTCGCCCCGGCAATGACGTGATAGCGGTCTTCGGCGTTCGGGTCTTCGTCCGCCGGAATGAACATCATTTTTTTTGTTACCGACAGATAATTATCGGTCGTTTCCAGAAAACTTCCGAGATTCGTCCGGTAAAGCTGCGCCGTCATTTCCTGTATCAAATCCAGCGAATCGCCGATGCGCCAGAACATCAGATCGGCTTTTGAATCGAAACCGACCAGAGAATATGTAAAGAGCAGAAAATTTTCTCTGTATTTATTGAAAACGCTCTGAAATTCGGATTTATAGACTCGTTTGGTTTCGCCGTCCAGTTTTCGCCATTCGGGATTAACGCGCAAAAACATAAAATTGACGAATTGTTTTTCAATTACAGGAAATTTCTGTGGAGTTTTATTGTCGGACACCAAGCGCAAACCGCTGATATCCATTGTTTCTTTTTCCAAATCAGGCAACTTCATCCTATTCTTAAATTACTAAATCAAACCTTTTTTTTGTCTAATTTTCTATTTTTCAGCGGTTATATTTTGAAAAATCATATTTTTCAAAAGTCTTGAAACCTTTGAATCGGTTTGATTTATGGCAAAATTGTATTTTTCAAAAGAGAATCCGGATAATTCATTTTTTTTTATAAGTCCGCGAAGAATTTATTTGTGTATTGTGCCAAGTTTTCAATCCAATGTCCAAATCATCAATTTAAGTTTTTTAAATTTCACCTTTTATTAATGGATTTTCGGAGAATTAAAATATCTCAAAAATCTTCCGCCAAATGAATTTCTGCGTTCTCTGAATACAATATTTTTTTGCAGCGAAAAAAAAAATTATTTACAAATTTACTACTTAGTGCCACACTTATTAAAAAAGTGAAAGAATTCGTTATTTTTGTAGTAGGGCAACACCAAACGGACGGGGCATTCGCCTGAAAATAACGAAATTTTAAAAGACTGAATTTACGCCATTTCCGGGCTACAAAGGAAACCTGTGCGGCAAACAAGCGGAGAATCCTTTTGGATTTACTATGTCGTTTTTATATGAAATGAACTTCCTATAAAAAGTTCTTTTAGATATACAATTCGGAGAAGAAAAATGAAAAATAAATTAAATAATTTTCTCGTTGCAGCACTATTCGTGTTTGCAATTTCGATTTCTGCCAATGCAGAAACATTTACTGCAAATATCACGGGTGCCCAGGAAGTTCCGGCAAATGCTTCAACGGCAACCGCTTACGGTCGGGTTTTCGTCAATGAAACTGCCGGGACACTTTCATATACGGTTGTATTTTCAGGGCTTACGAGTAATCAGACGGCTTCGCATATTCACGCGCCCGGCGTTGTCGGTGTCAATGGTCCGATCATCATTAATCTCGGCGCAGTCGGAGGAACTTCCGGCACGATCAGCGGAACAGCCGCTATCACGCCGACTCAGCTTGAGCTGATGCGTTCGCAGCAGACATATATCAATATTCACACCGCTGATTTTCCCGGCGGCGAAATTCGCGGACAACTTGCCGTAAAAAGAGTTCTCGATTATGACGGCGACGGCAAGACCGATTACAGCGTTCTGCGTTTCCCGAACGTCGCGCCGCCGGGGGTTTCCCAGATCACTTACTGGAACGCCAACAGTTCGGGGTTTGCGGCAAGTCAAACTATTGCGTGGGGCAACGCCAATACGGATTTTCCCGCACCGGGCGATTACGACGGCGATGGAAAAGATGACCTGTGCGTTTACCGCGCCGGAGCATCAGCCGGTCAGCAGAGCTTTTTCTTAATTTTGAGAAGTTCCGATGGTACCGCGCATTTTGTTCCGTGGGGAGTTTTCGGCGATCAGGCTGTTGCCCGCGATTATGACGGCGACGGGATAACCGATCCCGCCATATTTCGGCGCGGCGCAACCGCCGCGGCGCAAACGCAATGGTTCATTCTGCGAAGTTCCGACGGCGGCGTAACCAATGTAGCCTTTGGGCTGACCGGAAACGGTTCGACGAGCTTCGATTCACCGATTCCCGGAGATTATGACGGCGACGGCAAATTCGATATTGCCGTTTACCGCTTCGGACTCTCTCCTGCCAACAATTATATTGTTTTGCGGAGTTCGGATAATGTCGTCACATTCCAGCAATGGGGTAATTTTCAGACCGATTGGATCGCGCCCGGAGATTTTGACGGCGACGGTAAATTCGATCTGGTTGCCGTCCGAACAGGTGCTACCGCATCTGCTCCGATGACCTGGTGGATTCGTCAAAGTTCAGACGGGCAAGTGAGAACTCAGCAATTCGGAATCAGTTCGGATTTCCCGACCCAGGGCGATTACGACGGCGACGGTAAAACCGACATTTCCGTTTGGCGGGCAGCCGCCAGCGGATCACAGAGCACATTTTTTACTATCGGAAGTTTCACTAATACTTTAATCGCTACTAATTGGGGGTTAACCGGCGATTTCGCGGTTAATAGATTTGACGCTCGTTAATAAGGAGCATCGAACATACAAAAAGGTTTCGGCGAATTTATTCGCTGAAACCTTTTTGCTTTGTAAATCTTTTATTTAATTCGTATTTACAATTTCGCGCATTTATTGCAAAATTAAAATCACGATGCTGAAACGCCTTTTTACTGCCACAATTTTAGTTTTATTGACGGGGATTTTTGCTTTAGCCCAGCAGCGACCGCTTCTTACGGAAGACGTTGATATTACGCCGCAAGGGTCATTTAATATCGCGGCGGGCGTTGATTTTACGCAAAACGAAAAATTTCCGCTTTCCGGTTTAAGAGGCGATTTAACCCGCGTCGGCGATATCCGCGTCCGCGTCGGTTTATCTTCAAACGTCGAACTTCAGATTTCCGGCACTTTGCAGAATTTTCTCGCCGTCAATTCCGCCGCCGCGCCTTCGCCGATTCCTTTGAGTATTGACGGAAATTCATCAAATGACACGGGCGATTTTACGATTGCGACGAAAATTAAACTTCGCAATGAAACAAAAATCGCTCCGGCATTGGGATTTCTGGTCGGTTTTCAGATGCCGAATTCCAATCAGGCAAAAGGCATCGGGACAAATCAGACCAATGTTTTCGGCAAGGTTTTATTGCAGAAAAGATTCGGGAAAGAAGCGGGCAAAGATGCGCGTCTGAATATGTTCGGCAATCTCGGCATCGCCATTATGACCGCGCCGCTCCAGCAATTTACGCAAAATGATGTTTTGCTTTACGGTTTTGCCGGAAACGTCCGTCTCAACGAACGCATCAACATTGTCAGCGAAGTCAACGGGCGTGTCAATACCCGCAGCGGCGACGCACCGCTCGGCACGGAAAGCATCGGACAATTCCGCATCGGCACCCAAATCAAAGCGTCGGGCTTGCGTTTCGACACCGCCGCAATCTTCGGCTTAACCAGATTCAGCCCGCGCTCGGGCGTAACCTTCGGCGTAACTTACGAATCTCCGAGCATTTTCACGCCCGCACAATAAGTTTATTAATCTCAGTAGATCCAAATTTGTAAAAAAGCCGTTGCTGATAACAAATTAAAGTTGTTTGAAAAGTCTTTCAACTTTTGTCAAAAATACTTGAATAGGATTACTTTCTTAAAATCTGACATTGAAAAAAAGCGGACGCAAAGCTGTAGCCCGCTTTTTTGAATGTAAGTTGAACTTTTGATGGATAATATTATTTTACCTTCTATACTAAACCAAAAATCCCATATTATTTGCCGGGAAATTATTGATCAACGGAAAGACGAAAGGCATCTGCGCTTCCGTTAAACCGAACCAACGAGCCAGTGTTGCCGCATACATTTCGACCGATACCGTCGGCAGAAAGCGTCCGCGAGTGCTGACATCATCGGGACCTGAATTGACAAGCGTCGGGAAAACAGTTCCGTTCGGTGTCGGCATTCCGTAAAAATCACCTCCCATTACCGCTCCGCCCATGACCAGATGATGTCCTGCCCAGCCGTGATCCGAACCGACGTTTCCGCCGCTTCCTCCGGGATTTAAAGTGCGGTTGAAATCCGACATTGTAAAGGTCGTGACACTTGATTCGATTCCCTGCGCGACCGTTTCGTCGTAAAAAGCCTTCAACGCCTGACTGACCTGTGTTAAAAGACTGTTTTGCAAGCCAATCTGCCCGGAATGCGTATCGAAACCGCCGATCTGAACAAAGAAAATCTGACGGCTCATCGCCAGAGATTCGCGGAATTTCATAATTTTCGCCACTTGCTGAAGCTGATTTCCGAGGCTCGTTGCGGGAAAAGGAACGGTCAGCGGCGGATCGGCACTCAATTGCTGGCTGACATTCGAAGCCTGCTGAGTCAAACTACTTGTCGCCTTCACCAGCGTTTTATCCAAATCTTCCATTCTGATTCTCTGCATCGCGTTTTTCCGCGCTACTTCGTCGGAAGCCGTTCCGAAACCGTCGAGCGTTAAAACGCGGTTCAGCGGAAGCGGAGCCGGTTCGACAATTAAAGGCTGCGAAGTTTCGCCATTGCTGAAAACCGTTACGCCGGCAATCGAGGTAATCATCGGAATCGCCGCGCCCGTATTGAGATTTCCGGTGCGGTCGGCGAGTCTGCCGCCCCATCCGGTCGTCAAATTTCCGCTGGCATACGCCGTGCGAAACTGTTCGACCTGATTCGGGTGCGAAAAAAGCTGTTCGGGACGCGGTGCGCCCGATAAATACTGCGCTTTGGTGATCGGCGTAACCAGCGTACCGACATTGCACACGATGGAAAGTTTTTGCTGATTCCATAATTGGTGCAAACCCGTCATTGCCGGATGCAGACCGAATTCCAAATTCAAACTCGTCGGCATAATCGATAAAAGATCATCGCGCGGAATTGCCAGACCGAAAGCCGTGCGTGCCGCGCTGTAGTCGGCATAACCCGCCTCATATTTCGGCACGACCATATTATTGCTGTCGTTTCCGCCATTTAAGAAAACACAAACCAGAGCTTTGTAATCGTTTCCGCCTGCCTTCGTCGTCGGCTCGGCTTTTTTCTGTGCCAGCAGCGTGCTGACCAAACCGAAATGCGACATCTGCGTTGCCAAAGCCGTCATTGAAAGAGCGCGACACGATCTGCCCAAAAATTCACGTCTGTTTTGCATCGAAAAAATCTCCTTTTATCGCTGAATTTGAAATTGCGGCGAACTTGCCGTCAGATAATATGCGGTTCGGGCGCGTTTCAATGAATTGCTGGCGGCAACTTCTTGAAGTGCTTCGAGAATATGCTGGCGCATTTCCGCAGACATCGCGCCGTGCATCAATTCGCGGTTGAGCGTTTCGACCAGTTGTGCGCCGCTCGGATCTATTTCCGCCAGATTTTGCAGCCTCGTGATATTAATCGTCGTTCCGCACGGCGCATTTCCCGTGCGCGGAATGCCGCCGTCAAAAATTATTCGGTTGACGTAATTTGCACGTTTCAAAGCGTTTCCGGTCGAGAAAATCCCGAATTCCGGCGCGTATAAAATCGTGTTCGGCAACATATTTTCCAGCGAATAATAATTAAAAACGCTCGGCGCGACAAAAACGTCTTGCGACAAACTATTCGTTTCGCCATTTAAAACGCCGTCGCTCAAACCCAGACAGCTGCCTAACGCTTGCGCTTGCGCCGCCACGTTAAACGGGCGCAAAGTGTTCGTAACATACAAAACAGGCTCGCGTAATTTGCCGTAATCGGGATCGGTTTTCACATTTCCGCGCGCTTCCGGATCGAGCAGAATCGCCCGTACGACCGCCTTCAAATCTCCGCGAACTCCCGCACCGTTATTATTAAAAACCGCCGCGACGCGCCCGACATACGCCGGTGTCGGATTGCTCGTAACGAGCTGCTGAATCAACAATCTGCTGACGAAAGGCGCGACATTCGGATGATAAAAGATATTATCGAGGGCGAGTTCGAAATCCTGTTCCGGCGTTAAACCTGCCGGAATTACGAGAGCCGAGCCGGGATAATCCAAAACGAGTTTTTCGCTGTTGTCGTGATTTGCCGGATTGACGATCAGCGGGTCTTTGTAATTGACCAAACCCTGTGCCGCGTTCGGACACGCCGGATTATTGCCGTTGTTGCAGAATGTCCAGCCGGTAAAAATTTTCGTAAAGCCATTTACAACATCTTGATTATAAGTCGGAATCGGATTTCCGCTGATGTCGAGCCGCACGGAGCCGTCTTGATTCATTTGATAAAGACCGATTGAAAAAAGCTGCAAAATCTCACGCGCATAATTTTCGTTCGGACTCTGCCGCGTGCTGATCGCCATATCGAGATAGTTTCCCATCGCCGGATTGAGCGTCATTTCGCGCATCAGATCGCGGTAATTGCCGAACGCGTAGCGGTCTAAAATCTGTAAATAGGGAAGCATTCGCGAAGGCTGTCCGGTTTCGCGCCCCGACACGACCCAAATCTGGCTCAGAGACCAGGCGACGCGCCGTCGAAGTTGAAAATCATCGCCGTAGAGAGCTTCGCGGAAAAACCAGTTTTGCAGAGGATACATCGAATAATTATCGCGTATGCATTGCACTCCGCAGGTTGTCGGCGGCGTTGTCGGCTGAAGCGCAAGTTGCGGATACGGATACAGCGAAAACCGCAGCGCACCGCTCGAATCGCGTTTTTCTTCCATCTGCTCATTGAGCCAGGTCGAATAACCGATGCGGCGAAGCCTGAGTTCGAGTTCGGCTTTCGCGCCGAATGTCGCCTGCTGCATAAATCTGACGCGGTCGCCCGACCACGGCAAACCGCCGCGCGTCATTTCATTTCTGTTAATCGGCGTTTCGGGCATCGGTGTCGGAACTGCTCCCTGATCGTCTTTGATCTTTCCGCCTTCAAACCCGACGGAAATCCGCGTCCGATTGCTCGCCATTCCGCGCCAGTTGACTCGGACAAGAACATCACCGACATCGCCCAGCCGTTGATTTAAACGCACCGTCAGTGCGTAAACCCAGGGTTTGTCGCGCAACTGTTCGAGCGAAACGACTTCCAGCGGATACCGCGCACCGCGCGCGTCTTCGGCATCGGCGCGAAAAGCCTTTGTGCCTTCACCGGGCAGAAGTTCGACATTCGTTATAAAAAGCGTAACCAAAGTCTTCGCGCCGGACGGAAAAACGCTCGGCGGCAATTCGGATTTTGTGCGCGTCGGCGCATCGGTCAAAGCACGTGTCGAACCGGGTTGGCTGAATAAAACGGGAGCATCCTCAGGCAGATTTTGCGCGGAAAAATTCAGGGAAATTAGTAAAATCCCCAAAACCGCAAAAATTATCCGTTTGAATCCGAAAGAAATGAAAAATCTTTTCATCTGATTTCCTCTGTGCAGTCTCTTAAAACTTTTCTGCTCAAATTTAGTCGAGTCTTAAGTCTTAAGTCAGCCTTAAAACCTGATTTTGAATCAATTTTAGATATTTTTAAAATAAATACCTGTTTTTTCACCTCATTAAAGTTGAAAATACTGATATATTTACGACTCAAGACTTAAGACTATGGACTCCGATTAACAAAAGTATTCGATAAATGAATCTTATCTATAAGAAGTTTCGATAATTTATATCTGTTTTACGGCAAAAAATCAAATTTCTTACATAATTAATTTCAGAGTGTTGACATCTGCGTATTATATATTTAAGTTTGATTTCATTCTTAAATCTGCATTCGCCGGTTTTTACTAAAAATTAATTGATAAATCCGATGTTAAAAAAAGTAATCTGCATTTGTTTAATCCTTGTTTTCGTCTATATTTTTTCGGTAAATTCCGTTTTGCGCGAAGCTCAGGCAAATCCGCCGGAGCAGACTGATCTCCTGCAAAATGTCGTGCGTTTCAGCGAAAATTTCGATACGGTGCAAACGCCGCAGCTTCCCGCCGGTTGGACAGCGGCGACGACCGGAACGGGCGTGAATTTCGTAACCACGACCGATAACCCGGACACTTTGCCGAATGCCGCTTTTGCTCCGGCTCTGGCGACGACGGGAAGCTCCGAACTTATTTCGCCACCGCTTTTGATCTCGGGCGTAACGAGCATTTTGAATTTTCGCAATCGTTATTCAGTCGAAAACACCTGGGACGGTGCGGTTCTTGAAATCAAGATCGGCGGCGGGAATTTTGTGGATATTCTCGATGCCGGCGGCGTTTTTCTCTCCGGCGGTTATACCAATGTCTTAAATAATTCGCCCAATCCGCTTGCCAACCGCGCGGCGTGGACAGGCGCAACGCCGAATGCTTATATCAACACTTCCGTGCGGCTTCCGGCTTCGACATTCGGGCAAACCGTGCAGTTTCGCTGGCGTTTAGGCACGAACGACAGTTTCGGAGTCGGCGGCTGGTGGATTGATTCGATCACGCTGGAAAATGTGACGAACGGCGCAAATAACAATGAAATAACGATTTCTTCCCAAGGAACGGCAACGCCTTATCCTGCGGAAATTCAGATTGCGGGTTTGAGCGGAGTCGTGACGGATGTCGTCGTCGGACTCGAAAATTTTTCGCACGAATTGCCTGCCGATGTCGATATTTTGCTGGTCGCGCCGAACGGTCGCAATATAATTTTAATGTCGGACGCGGGCGGAAACTTCGCCGCAAGTAATGTCAATCTGACATTTACGGATTTCGCGCCGCAGAATTTGCCGGAAGACTCGGCTCTTTCGAGCGGTTTATTTAAACCGACAAACTATGGCTCGGGAGATACTTTTCCGTCGCCCGCGCCGCAAATATTGAGCGGCACAAATTTCGGTGCATTTTTCGGCAGTTTTCCGAACGGAACGTGGTCGCTGTATGTCGTTGACGATCAGCAAAACAACGCCGGACTGATTTCGGGCGGCTGGAATTTGAGCATAAAAACCTCGACTTTCGCCTGTCTGCCGACGATTTCGCCGGGCGCACAGGCGTTTCCGGCAAGCGGCGGCAGCGGAATTTTAGAGATCAACGCACCTGAGGGGTGCGGCTGGACGGCTTCGACGGCGAATCCTTTTATTACCTTTGATTCAACGCCGAGCGGAACGGGAAGCGGCGAGTTAAATTATACGGTCGCGCCGAATACGGGCGTTTCGCGCACGGGTTTGATTACCGTTTCCGACGGTTTTAACACGCGCAATCTGCAAATTCAGCAGGGTTCGGGCTGTCCGACCTCGATCAATCAGGAATCAATGAATTTTTCGGCTTCGGGCGGAACGGGAAGCGTACAGGTTTCGGCGGCGGCAAACTGCACATGGAATGCGTCCGCCAATGTAAATTGGATTCTGGTCACCTCCGCCACGCAGAGCGGAAACGGTTTGGCGGCATTTACCGTCGCGCCGAACACGAGCGGAAAGGGGCGAAGCGGAATCGTCGGCATCGGTTCGAAAACCGTCTTTATCAATCAAACCGCAACTTCGGCAATAACCGCCAAATTCGATTTTGACGGCGACGGAAAAGCGGACATTTCCGTTTACCGCGACGGCGTTTGGTACGTGCAGCAAAGCACCGCAGGGTTTGCGGCGGTTTCATTCGGACTTGCCACCGATAAAATCGTTCCGGCGGATTTTGACGGCGACGGCAAAACGGATATCGCCGTTTATCGGAGCGGCGTTTGGTATATTCTGCGAAGCTCGGATTCGGCTTTTGAAGTAATTTCCTACGGACTTGCGACAGATATTCCGGTTCCGGCGGATTTCGACGGCGACGGACGCGCCGAACTCGCCGTTTATCGCGCCGGAACTTGGTTTACGCTTAACTTGGCAAATAATCAGACAAATGTCGTTGCCTTCGGTCTGGCAACCGACAAACCCGTTCCGGCGGATTTTGACGGCGACGGGAAAGCCGATTATGCGGTTTATCGCGATGGAATCTGGTATCTGCTTCGCTCGCAGCTCGGATTTACGGCAGTTCAATTCGGACTTGCCGCAGATAAACCCGTTCCCGCCGATTTCGACGGAAACGGACAAACCGACCTGGCAGTTTATCGGAGCGGCGTTTGGTATATGCTGCTCAATTTGCAGACATTTTCCGCCGTTTCATTCGGTCTGGGCAGCGATTTGCCGACCGCCGCAGATTTCGACGGCGACGGGAAAACGGATGTCGCCGTCTTTCGCCCGACGAGCGGAACTTGGTATGTTCTGCAAAGTTCGAATTCGCAGTTTTTTGCCGTTCCGTTCGGTCTGGAAGGCGACCGACCGATTCCGAATGCGTTCGTTCCTTAAAATTTGATGAGATGATTGATCGGCGAATTCCCTTTTCCGATATTCGGCGCGGTTTTAATCGCTGCGTGAACGAATTTTTTCGCAATTTCAACCGCTTCCGTTAAAGTTTTTCCCAACGCCAGATTCGCCGCAATCGCCGAAGCAAGCGTGCATCCCGTTCCGTGCGTCGCGCTTGTTTCGATAAATTCCGCTTCAAAAATCTGCAAATCTTCCCCGACAAACAAAAAATCTTTTGCTGTTCGTCCCTTGTCCTTCGTCCTTCGTCCTTCGATTTCCATAAAATCCGCAGTCCGCAATCCAAAATCCGCAATTGAAATGTGTCCGCCTTTGATCAAAACATTTCTCGCGCCTTGATTTTGCATAATTCGTGCGGCTTTTTCGATGTCTTTTTCGGTTTCGATTTTCATTCTTGAAATTCTCTCGGCTTCCGGCAGATTCGGCGTGATTATATCGGACAGAGGGAAAAGTTTTTCGATCAAAACACGAAGTGCGGCATCGTCAATCAGATCGAAACCGGAAGTCGAACGCACGACCGGATCAACGACGAAGTTTTTTAAACTATTTTCCCGGACGAGCCGCGCGACTTCCTCGATAATTTCGCCGGTCGGCAGCATTCCGGTTTTTACCGCCGAAATTTCAAAATCATCAAGAATCGGCTCGATCTGCCGCTGCACGGTTTCCGCCGTTTGATTTTCAACGCCGAAAACGCCCTGCGTATTCTGAAAGGTCAGCGAAGCAATCGCCGCCGCTCCATAACAGCCGAATGCCGTAAAAGACTTAATATCGGCAATTACGCCCGCGCCGCCCGACGGATCAACTCCCGCGATTGACAGGCAGATTTTTGATTTTTGATTTTTGATTTTTGATTTTTTCACATTTTTTTCGTCCGGAGAAACCTGAATAATTTTCTTTTCGCGCCTTCAAGAATCTCAAATTATCCGCATTATTCAAAAACCGAATTGCCGCAAAACCGCTCGCGCCGTTTTTTAAAACTTCCCGAAAATTCGTTTTATCAACACCGCCGAGCGCGATTACCGGAAAATCTCTCAACTTTTGGCAAACCTTCCGCAGTTTTTCCAAGCCCTTCGGTCTGCCGTATTTTTCCTTGGAAGGCGTAGCAAAAATCGGGCTGAAGATTACGAAATCCGCACCGCCCGTTTTCGCTTTTTGCGCTTCTCCCGTGGAATGCGTTGAAACACCGATGATAAATTCCGGCGGAAAACTGCGGCGGATTATTTCGGTCGGAATCGAATTTGAGGTCAGATGTACGCCGTCCGCATTTGCCGCCAGAGCAATATCGGCGCGGTCGTTAATAAGAATTTTGGTTTTTGACCCGCGGGCGATTTTCGCCGCTCCCGAAGCGATTTCAAAAACGAACCGCGCCGGAAGCCGTTTTTCGCGGATTTGAATTAAATGGATTTCTGCCCGAACGGCACGTTCGATCAATTTGAGAATTCGTTTCTTTTGTTCGGGAAAATTCTGCGCGGTTGCTGTGCCTTCGGTGATTAAATAAATGAGAGCTTGTTTAAAAAATTCATTTTTGTTCACTTTTCACTCATCTTCAGACGCTTGGCACCGATTGCCGCGTCATCTTCTTCGAGAGCCTGTACGCTTTTGTTAAAATTAGCCATTTCCCAAAAAGCAAGGAATAAATTTAAAATTCCCAAACCCGTAATCGCCCCGCGAAACCAACCCGAAGCGACCATTTCTTTGATAAAAGTCAGTCCGGTTTTCTGCGTAATCAGGTTTAAAATATAATTATCGCCCCAATCAACCATCCCGCCGAAATTCACCCACGGAAGCAGCGTCAGGAAAACGCCGACCATTAAACAAAGGATAATAAAAAAAATGACGGTAAGTTTTGCGACCATAAAACGGTGTTTTTACAATAGTTTAACCTATTTTTGAACGGCTTTTATTTAGATTTCTTCAAGATTGGAGCAAGTCGGAATAAAAAGATTTTCTCGAATTTCAATATCCAATAATATAAAATTATCCACAATTTACGGTGTTTATCCAAATGCTCACAAACTTTATCAAATATATTTAATCGTCATCAAGCGGCGGATCGCAGGTTATGCAGTGTTTTTCGACTTTTGAAATTGTTTCGCTGACGTCTTTTGCCATATTGCCGCACGTCGGGCAAAGCGCGTTGCGGTGAAAACACGCCAGATTATAAACCTGCACGTCTTCGTATTCAGCCAGATATTGAACGGCGACTTCTTTTTTGCAAAACGCGCATTTTACAATCGAACCTTCTTTAATATCGGTCATAGATTTCTCCTTTTTGGTAAACAGAAATTGGAATTATAATACAAGAACGCCGAAAAGACACCAAAAAAGCGGTAAGTTCTGCAACTAAACCGCTTTTATACATTTTTTTGCTCTTGATAGAAATTATCTCAAAAATAAAAAACGCCAGTTAAGCAAGCGGTCTTTGACCGCGTTTCACCGTTATTTTCTGAGGGACACGCGGTCAAAGACCGCTTGCTTAACCAAGTATTTTTTTTAGATAGCTTCTTAATTAATCATCGTCGATGAATAATTTTCGCGTAAGTTTTGAATTCTTTGCCCGATGTCGCGGTAATCAACGTCTAAAGCATAAACTTGTTCATAATGCCGGAAGGCTTTATCTTTTTCGCCGCCGGCTTCGTAGGCAGTAGCGAGTTCGTAATGCAGAGCCTGAATTTCATCATCGTTTAAATTAGCGGTATCGAGGGCGCGCTTGAACCAGGTTTGCGCCAGATTCGGCATTCCCTTCATCATAAAACAATGCCCTAAAAGATTGGCGCATTGGAAATACCGGCGCGTTCCGTCGTTGATTTCGACCATATTGATGGCATTTTGAAATTCCTTGATCGCGTCTTCCATCAAACCCATTTCCTTATAAGCGGTGGCGGTTTGATAATGGGTCGAATAATCGCCTTCGTCGTCGTCGGCGGCTTCTTCCAAACCGAGTTCGTTTCTGAATTGTTCAAAAACATTGAGTGCCGGATTGATAAATTCATCGGTTGCGAGAATTTCTTCCGAAACTTGCGCGTTTTCTTCAACTTTAGGCAATTCAATCTCCGGTGCGGTTTGCTCGAATCCGGGAATGCTCTGCCGCATTTCCAGTAATTTAGCGTTTGGTCCGAATTCTTCGATCAGCGCGTCCAGACATTTCAAAGCCAGATCATTATAGCCTTGTGTTAAATAGAATTCGACGCTTTCGATCTCGTTTTGCAGTTTTAATTCTTCTGAAAGATTGAGATCGGATTCGACCGGATTCTTTTCCGCCACCGGATTTAATAAGTGAAATTCTTTGATCAACGATTGGTCTTCGAGCAAATCATCGGTCAAATCTTTATTGTAAAAATCGAATTCACGAATCGTCGCGTCCGTGTCGTTTTGACTAAAAGTATCTGCCAGCGGCAAAGGCTCGATGTTGTCCGCAAAATTGAAATCGCCGTCGTATTGCTCGAAACTTTCGATAAATTCCGTGCCTTCGACACTTATTTCATCATCACCGTTTAAGGCGACAAAACTCTCGAATTCGGGAATTTCCGTCTGTCTTACTTCTTTGACAATTTCGGTTTCCATCACGCCGTAGATTGTTTTGAGTTCCTGCAGGCGTTCGGCATATTCGGGTTGCAGCGGCGACATCGCCGCGAGCTGTCCGAGCGCGAACCGCTCGTCTTCGACCGATTCATTCGCCCGGGCGGTTTCCGCCAATCTTTCCAGCGATTTTCTGATTTCCACATCGTTGCGATGCCACGAATAATAACGAACCAAAAGGCGCAGTCCTTCGAGATATTCCGGGTTGCGCGCCAGAATTTCATTGATCCAACCTAAAAATTCATCCGAGCGTCCCGCGCCGAGAATATGTTCAAACGAAACGGAAAGCACCCTGACGGATGATTCCAGATCGTTTTCCTTCATATAAATACCGACGACCTCTAAAAACTTCGGATAATTCGCCGGCTCCTGCTGAACTAACTTGATGACGGTTTGTTCGGCTTTGACCGGATTTTTCATATCCACATAGCAATCGATTAAAAGATTCAAAATATCGCGGCTATACGGATTATCAACCAAAACTCTTTCCAGCGTTTCCGCCGCTTCATCGGCACAACCCAGACCGATTTTTGCCAGCACATAGCCGTTTAAAGTCTTTATATCATTCGATTGAATGAGCAGTCCTTTTGAAAAGGCTAAAACGGCGGAATCGTATTTTTCCTGAGTATTAAAGCGCAAACCGGCTTCGGCAAAAGCATCAACCGCCTCGCTCATTTGATTTTCCTGAACACAGGCTTCGGCAATTGACAGATAAACTTCGGTATTTTGCGGATCGAGTGCGGCAATTTCTTTCCAAACGGCGAGAGCTTCGATTTTCTTTCCTTTGTTTTGAAAATTTTCGGCGAGCCGTGCGTATTGCTCACGGGCTTCGGCAAAAGAGCCGCGCATTTTATAAAGTTCGGCTAACTTTGCCGTAACTTCTAAAGAATTGGGCTGCAGTTTTGATATTTTACTGTAGATCGCAATCGCTTTATTGGCAAAACC